>NZ_CP015164.1:2425000-2672500 GCF_001766235.1 Acetobacter ascendens | reverse complement strand
AGTAGCTTTCATATACGCCTTGGCAGCTTCGTACTGCCTGCGCACACGCCCCCACAGATCCACCTCCCAACTCGCCTGCAGTCCATCCTGCCACTGGTTCAGCAGAGGAATAGAGATGGATGAGGACTGAGTCGAAAGCATTTCCCCCATTCCTGTTCCGGCAGCATTTTGGCCAATACGCTCTACAATGCGTTGCAACTGCTTGCTGCTATACTGCGCCCTTCGATATGAACCGGAAGCCGCAAGATCTGGAAAGCGTTCTGCACCAGCAAGCAGCAACTGCCCACGGCTAACCGCAAATTGTTCGGTCGCTTGCTGTACATCAAGGTTCTGATCTGCCAGACGCTTTTCAAGCGAGGTCAGTTCGGGGTCATTAAAAATATCCCACCATTGCGGATCGGGCGCTTGCGTAGTGGGCACACTTAGCAACTGTGATGTATCTTTATCTGCTGCACGCTGCCACTGAGAGGGAGACCATGTATCTGGCTTTTTATAATCTGGCCCCACCATGCACCCCGCCAGCATGAAAACCAGCGCCAACGCGCCTGTGCGCTGTGCATTCCGTTTTGCCACCCGTTCACCCTCACCGAAAATTATATGCCTGATAGAAAATACCAGCCCTTGCACTGACCGACCAGTTCGGTCAGCATGGTAACCTACCTTCTTTCCTCTGTGCGTCAATCGCCTGATCTTTAAAGTCTGAAATCCTGATGTCTGAACCTTCCTCCATTTCCTCCCTCACTTCTGCCTGCACGGGGGAATCAGAAGCAAAGCGAGAGCAGATTTTAACAGGGGCCTACAACGTGTTTGCTGAACACGGCTACGAAGGCGCCAGTATGTCTGTCATTGCGCGTGAGGCAGGTGTTTCTAAAGGCACATTATATAATTATTTCACCAATAAAGCTGATCTCTTTGGGGCTTTTGTAGAAAAATGCTGCCGGGAAAAACTACCTCCAGCTCTTGCTCCGGTACAAAAAGAAGCCTCACCTAAAGAAACACTTACCGCCGTAGCCCGCGCCATGGTGCAGTTGATTACCCAGCCTGAAAGTTTGATGCTTTACAGAATGATTGTTTCTGAGGCTCCGCACTTTCCTCAGCTTGCAACCATTTTTTGGTCTCACGGCCCGCGAATTGCCATTGAAACTTTGTCTAACTGGATTCGCGAACAAACCCAGCGCGGCACATTAAAAACAGATGATCCTGTTTTTGCTGCAGAACAGTTTTTCTCACTTTGTCAGACACGGATCGCGCATAGAAAGCGCTTTAACATGCCTTACGATAATATGGCTGAAGACGAAGAAAAAGTTATTCATGCCTCTGTAAGCATGTTTCTGGCCACTTACGGCACATAATTCCCATTAAAAAACAAACCCCGCATACATGCCTGTATGCGGGGTTGCTTCAGCAAATAGTTTAGAAGCGAAGGGTTATTTCTTCAGCTCTTCAACCAACTGCGGCACAACTTCAAACAAATCAGCTTCCATTCCATAGTCTGCAACCTGGAAAATGGGAGCTTCTGGGTCTTTGTTGATCGCCACAATCACGCGGCTGTCTTTCATACCGGCAAGATGCTGGATAGCGCCGGAAATACCAAAGGCCATGTACAGTTCAGGCGCAACAATCTTACCTGTCTGCCCCACCTGATATTCGTTCGGCACAAAACCGGAATCCACAGCAGCGCGAGATGCACCAATAGCTGCACCCAAGGCATCGGCCAGCGGATCCAGAGTATGGAATTTTTCTTCGCTCTGCATACCACGACCACCAGACACAACCACACGGGCTGTTTCCAGGTCTGGACGTTCGGAATCAGACAACTGAACAGTTTCAAACTTGGAAACTGCTGGTGCATCAACTGCGTCCACAGCTTCAACCGGAGCATTGCCGCCCGTAGATGCGGCTGCATCAAAGGCGGCGTTACGCACCGTCAGCACCTTTTTGGCGTCTGATGACTTAACTGTAGCCAGAGCATTGCCCGCATAAATGGGGCGCACAAATGTTTCTGCATCCACAATGCGGATAACATCTGGAATAGGCTGCACATCCAGCAGAGCGGCTGCACGTGGCAGCACGTTCTTGCCCGTGGCACCCGCAGCCGCAACAATGTGATCGTACTGACCAGCCAGAGAAACAATAAGAGCAGCCAGAGGTTCAGCTAGCTCGTGTGCATAGCGTGCATCTGCTGCATGCAGCACCTTGGCAACGCCAGGCACAGCAGCCGCAGCCTGTGCGATGGAAGCATCACCCGCTACTAGCACATGCACTTCACCCAACTGGGCGGCTGCCGTTACAGCAGATAGAGCGGCCTTTCTGATCTGGCCTTCTTCATGATCCAGAAGAACAAGAGCGGTCATGATCAGATCACCTTTGCTTCGTTACGCAATTTTTCCACCAGTTCCCCAACGGAACCAACCTTGATGCCAGCTTTGCGTTCCGGCGGCTCGGCCACAGAAACAATGCTCAGACGGGGCTTCATATCCACGCCCAGTTCAGCGGCTTCAATGGTTTCCAGCGGCTTCTTCTTGGCCTTCATGATGTTCGGCAAAGAGGCATAGCGTGGTTCGTTCAGGCGCAGATCGGCCGTGATGATAGCGGGCAGCGTGAGGGAAACCTCCTCCGTGCCACCATCAATTTCACGGCTGACACGTGCATGGCCATCAGCAATTTCTACCTTGCTGGCAAACGTGCCCTGCCCCCAACCAAGCAGACCAGCAAGCATTTGGCCTGTAGCGTTCATGTCATCATCAATGGCCTGCTTGCCCAGAATAACCAGACCCGGTTCTTCCTTTTCCACCAGCTTGCGCAGCACCTTGGCTACGGCCAGCGGTTCAGGGCTTTCTTCTGACAGAACCAGAATAGCGCGATCAGCGCCCATAGCTATGGCAGTGCGCAGTGTATCTTGCGCCTTTTGAACACCAACAGAAACCACAACAACTTCGGAAGCAGCGCCTTTTTCGCGCAGGCGCACAGCTTCTTCCACCGCGATTTCATCAAACGGGTTCATGGACATCTTGACGCCAGTGGTATCAACACCACTGCCATCTGCCTTCACACGCGGTTTGATGTTGTAATCAACAACCCGCTTTACAGGTACAAGTATCTTCATGACTTCTTTCGCTTGCAGACGCAGGATGGTTCGGACGCAGCCTTACCGTACTTTACTCCAAATTCACATACCGGCCGGATAATTAGGGCCACCACCACCTTCTGGCGTGGTCCAGTCTATATTCTGGGCGGGATCTTTAATGTCACACGTTTTGCAGTGCACACAGTTCTGCGCGTTAATCTGCAAGTGTGGGTTTGTGGCTTCATCTGCCACTTCATACACACCTGCTGGGCAATACCGGCTTTCTGGCGCACGGAAAACATCCCAGTTCACCGGCTTCCATAGGCTGGGGTTACGCAGGCGCAGATGCACCGGCTGATCTTCCTCATGATTGGTAGCAGACAGGAAGACAGAGGAAAGACGATCAAATGTCAGCTTGCCGTCGGGCTTCGGATAGAAGGGTTTTTCAGACAAGGAAGCAGGCTTAAGGGTATCGCTGTCTTCATGCTTGAAGTGCAGTGTCCACGGGGCATGGCCACGGAGCAGCATGGCATCAATGGCGGCATACACAGCACCACCCTTGGCACCAAAATGCGCAAAAGCCGGACGAATATTACGGGCAGACCGCAGTTCTGGCCACAACCATGAACGCCGCACTTTTTCTGTAAATGCACCGGGTTCAACACGGTCTGTTTTAATGGCCTCTACAACAGCTTCTGCTGCCAACATGCCGGACTTCATGGCTGTATGAGTGCCCTTGATTTTAGGCACATTCAGGAAGCCAGCAGAATCCCCAATCAGTGCGCCACCGGGGAAGGTAAGGCGCGGAATGGCCTGCAACCCACCTTCAGAAAGGGCACGTGCACCGTAAGAGATACGGCGACCACCTTCCAGATGCTGGCGGAAGGCCGGATGCAACTTTATGCGCTGCATTTCTTCAAACGGAGAAAGCCACGTATTGGCGTAATCCAGCCCCACCACAAAGCCGTAGGACACCAGATTTTCACCAAAGTGGTACAACCATGCACCGCCATAGGTGCTGTCATCCAGCGGCCAGCCAAAGCTGTGCTGCACTAAACCGGGACGATGTTTTTCTGCCGGAATTTCCCATACTTCCTTGATGCCAAGGCCGTATGTCTGCGGGTCCACATCTTTGCGCAAATCGTAATGCGCCATTACCTGCTTGGTCAGAGAGCCACGGCACCCTTCTGCAAACAAGGTGTAACGGGCGCGCAACTCCATACCGGGCTGGTAATTGGGGCCGGGCGTGCCTTCTTTGGTCACACCCATATCGCCCGTAACAACGCCAACCACGCGGTTGCGCTCAATAAGGACATCGGCACCGGCAAAACCCGGATAAATTTCCACGCCCAGTTCTTCTGCCTGCGCAGCCAGCCAACGGCAAACTTCCCCAAGGCTGACAATATAGTTCCCGTGGTTTGCCATATGCGGCATAACCTTATCCAGCAAAGGAACGCGCAAGCTGCCGGTTTCGGTCAGATACAGCATATCTTCTGATGTCACCGGCGTGTTCAGCGGTGCACCACGTTCTTTCCAATCAGGAATCAGTTCTGCCAGTGCGCGGGGTTCAATAACGGCCCCAGAAACAATATGCGCTCCGATCTCGCTGCCTTTTTCAATCAGGCAAACGCTCAGATCTGGAGAAAGCTGGCGTAGCCGAATTGCCGCGGCCAGCCCAGCCGGGCCGCCCCCAACAATAACGACATCAAATTCCATCGATTCCCGCACAGGCTCGCTCATTCCCGTTTCATCCCCGTTTAAAGATATGCTGCTTCCCTAAACCCGATTTGGCGCAGAATTGCAAAAACGGGCACGCAGGCCCGTTCTGCCAGAAACAGCCATGTCAGAAAAATCAGTGCTGAACAGAACGCGGCCCAAACGCCAGTTCGTGCACTGCACGCCAGTTCTGATCAACAAAATTAACAATCAATGTGCGGCGCGTGCCTTTAATGGGCCGCTTTACAAAACCGTGCCATGTTTTGTCAGACGGAATAAACAGCACTGCCGAATTAAATGCTCCAGAGGCACGCGCAACTGATTTGCCATCTGGAGTCATCAAGTCTGTTCCCAGTTCATCAGCCCCTTCTCCGGTGGAAAGAGAGATAAGCAGGGTAAGTTTTTTGGCCCCAATATCTGTATGTGGTTCCAACCAGAAACCATCCGAATCCAGGCATAATTCCAGCCGCAGAGCTGCTGTATCCAATTGCACATCGCAGATACGTTCAAAAGTATGCCGCATGGCATCACTATCCAGCAAATGCGCCATACGGTTTAGGCGTTCATCCTGTTGCCGAACAGCAGGATCAACAAACACGCGAGATTTGTTCCGCGTCTCACGCCGACCGCCCACATCTCCTGCAATAGCCGACTCGCCGGGATCCCATTCCAATAGTGCCGCACAGGCATCTGGCTCCAGCACGGTTTCCAACATCCAATGTGGAAAAGGGTCAGAAGCCACTGGCGTTTGCGCCAACAGATTTGGCAGAGAGAACGTCACGCTCTGATCGGGAGCAGTGGCATCAGGACTCATGGCGTCCGATCCTTCATCTGTCACAGAATATCGGCTGGGTAAAAGACAGCTCTATGGTTGTCTTGCATAGCTCCCTTTCACGGAGAGCTTTCCTTCCTTGCGCCAAAATACTGGCACAATCAAGGCTTGGTTCTACTTAAAGGGCAGCAGAAAACTGTGGAGTGGGACCTTGCCCAACACCTTGTGCCTGCTGTTGCAAAGCACGCCGCCGGGTATCAAACACTGCAGCCACATGCCTTACAAAAGGCCTACCAAACACCGTAACGCTGATTTTCTGGCCATCAATCTTCACCAATCCATCCTGCTCGAATGGATGAAGTTGTGCCAGTTCTTCAGAAAAATCATGCTCCTGCCCTAAAGCGGCAAGATCAACAGCCATATCGCACATAATGCGTTCGATAATGGCTCCACGCAATTTGTCATCTTCTGTAAAAGCAACGCCACGCGCAACCGGAAGAGAATCGGAATTTTCAGCCATTGCGCGCGCATATGCGGCTACACTTGTAATGTTTTGGGCAAATCCGGCAGGCAACATAGAAATAGCAGAAGCCCCCATTCCCAACAAAACAGGACAGGGATCTGTTGTATAACCTTGAAAATTACGATGCAGCGTGCCTGCTGTAGCGGCTTGAGCCAAACCATCTTCTGGCAAAGCGTAATGATCCAACCCTATGGATTGATAGCCCTGCTCCTGCAAAACCCGATCTATTTCCGCCCGCTGCGCCAGTCTTTCATCAGACTTCGGCAAAGAGGCTTCCGGGATCAGACGCTGCCGTTTTTGCTTCCACGGCACATGAGCATACCCAAATACAGCCAACCGGTCTGGCCGTAATGATGCAATTTTCAGCGCAGTTGCGCCCACGCTTTCAACCGTCTGGTAGGGTAAGCCGTAAATCAGATCAATATTAACGCCAGATACGCCCGCAGCACGTGCTGCCTGAATACTGGCTTCTGTCTGCTCAAAGGTCTGATGACGTCCACACGCTTCTTGCACCCGAGGTTCCAGATCCTGCACACCAAGGCTGATACGGGTAAACCCCAGATCACCCAGCAAAGCAGGGTAATCTTGCGGCACATGCCGTGGATCAAGCTCCATAGCCAGCTCGGCCTGTGGATCAATCTGAAAGAATGTTCGGATAGAACGCATAATCTGCCGCAAAGCGTGCGGAGGCAGAGTGGTCGGCGTGCCGCCACCAAACTGCACATGCCTTACTGTGCGTTGTTCCCCCACAAGGGCCACTATACGGCGCATTTCCTCACGTAGGAGGTCACCGTACGCTAAGCGCCCATCCTCATGCCGCATGACGGATGTATTACACCCACAAAACCGGCAGAGTTCATCACAAAAAGGAACATGGAAATAGAGGGAGACAGGTTCATTCTCAGGCAAGGCTTTAAGCCAACCTGCAACCTGTTGGAGGCCGACCGCTTCCGTAAAACTGGCTGCGGTCGGGTAACTTGTATAGCGCGGCAGATTCCCGCCGTAGCGGGAAATCAGATCAGATACGGATGCCGCGCCCATAATATCTCTTAGAACCGGTAAGCAATACCAGCGGAAACCACTGTCGGATCCAGAGATTCGTGTGCTTTCACCTTCAGGCTTTCTGCTGGGTTTTCAACCCAAGCATGCATACGCACGAACATCTGCTTGACGTCTGCGTTGAAGAACCAGTTGCCGACGATCTGATAATCGAAACCAACGTTCACAGAAGGACCACCGGTAAAGCCTGCGTTCAGCTTAGTCAGACCCAGAGCAGAACCACGGTTGCCGTTCATGTTATGGAACCACATAGCCGTTGCACCTACACCCACATACGGGTTGAAGCGCTTATGCGGGCGGAAATGCCAAGCGAATGTCAGCGTAGGGGGCAAAACCCATGCGCTACCAACATCCAGCTTGCGGGGCCCACCCAGTGAAGGAACATCGCTACCCAGAGCAGCCACTTCATGACGAGTGCTGGTGGCGATCAGGTCAACAGACAGGTTATCTGTGATGAAGTATTCCACCGTCAGTTCCGGCATGGCCTGATTAGTGGTGGAAAGGTGCGTGTTGTTCAGTGGCAGATGGTTCAGACCAAGGCCCGGTGCTGTCAGCCAAGCTTTGCTGTCACGGTCCTGCGGCAGAACGCCCACACCGGACAAACGGATCATGAAGTCACCACGGCCCAGACCAATCTTGGTGCTAGCGCAGGTTTCAAACAGGCCGCAATGCCCTGCACCCGGTTTTGGTGCATCGGGAATACGCTGCATGACCGGCGCATTCACATACGCAGCGTTAGGAGCTGTTGTCTGAGCTTTGGCGGTACCGGCCAGAGCGGCAACGCCAGCCACCACTGCCGTAAAAAGGGAACGGAACTTGACCATGTCTGTGTGTCTTTCCACTGCGCCAGAGAACGATAATCTGAAGCGGAAAAAATCACGCGCTCGTTCTTCCAGCCTTGATTTAGATCAAATCCCAAGCATCTCCGCCTCATATGCGACACTACTGTGTCATTTTAATCACAGCGCATTTTAAGGCCTATAGCCAAGGCAAATTGTAACCAATTCCGCCCCAGACATCTGCCGATTATTGATTTATATCAACAATGACATAATATTTACGCAACACATTCCCTTTCTTTCCGGTTCAGCACGTTCGCCATAATGCTAATGCTGAAGGTACCGGGTTTTCCGGATTCTGCTCCCATGCCACCTTCTCCTTCCGCTCAGGCACTTCATTCCGCTGGCAAACGCACTGGGCGTGCAGATACCGATACTGCACGATGTTTGATGTGTAAGGTGCGCGAGTACAACCTTTGCAGCAGCATAGAAGATCAGGATGTGGCGGTTTTGGCGCACGCCACGCGTCAGGTTTCTCTACCACCGGGTACGGCGGTTATTGAGGAAGGCACACCAGCATCTGCCTTTTTCAACGTTATCAACGGCACCGTTAAACTCTTTGAATCTCTACCAGATGGGCGCCGCCAGATTACCGGGTTTGCCGATGCAGGGCAGTTTGTTGGCCTTAGCAACTCGCGCACTTATTCCTTTGGGGCGGAAACCGTAAGCACTGTGTTGTTGTGCCGCTGCACACATACACAAATAGAAAATCTATTGGGAGAATACCCACGATTCGCCCATCATCTTCTCTCCGCAGTCACGCACGAGCTAGCTGATGCGCAGGAACAGATGCTGCTTTTGGGGCGCAAAACCGCCAAAGAAAAAGTTGCCAGTTTTCTGCTAGACCGTATCAAGCAATATCAGCGCACACATCCACACGATCCTGATGCGCAAACCACGGCTTCTGTGCCCATGACGCGTGTGGATATTGCAGACTATCTGGGCCTAACAATTGAAACTGTAAGCCGCACTATCAGCGCCCTCCGCCGCGATAAAGTTATCTCTGGCACTGAGAATCATTGCATCCGCATTCTTTCCCTGCCCAATCTACAAGACATCGCTTACGGCCTAAAATCTATTTAGCCTGCCAAAGAAAAAGGCTGGCCCATTTCTGAACCAGCCTTTCCAATGATTCGGGTTACTTCAACCCTTTAGTTATCGTCATCATCACCGCCATCATCAGATGGTGGGGCGTTATTTCCGCCATCTGGAGAGATCGCGATAAACAGAGACTGATTATCCCGCATAACCCGCAACAGCACAGGCTTTTTGGCAGCCAGTGCCGCCTTCACGCTGGCAACCACCGCACGCGGGGAATCCACAGCTTGGCTACCGATTGCCTGAATAACATCTCCAGGACGAATACCAGCCTGATCTGCCGGAGAGCCGGGATCAACATCACTCACAACAACGCCGCGCACATCCGCTGAAAGCCCCAATTGCTGGCGCACATCGCGAGAAAGCGGTGCCAAGGCAATACCAAGCCGCTGGCCACGTGCAACATCAGCATTGCTTCCGCTACTGCCATCGCTGGAAGCGGTTTTCAAATCTCCGATTGTAACGGTAGCTGTTTGGGCTTTACCACCGCGCAAATAACCGATTGTAGCCTGCTTACCCGGCGCAATAGATGCCACACGCACAGCCAGATCATGTGGGTTGCTGACCTTCTGCCCGTTGAAATCGGTAATCACATCTTCCGATTTCAGGCCAACTTTTTCAGCCGGACTGCCGGGGCTTACGCTTGCCACCAGCGCACCAATTGGCTGTGCCCCCGGCGTAGCTGGTGCAGGCAACCCAAGCGCACGCGCCATAACCGGAGAAATAACCTGTGCATTTACGCCTAGATAGCCGCGCACCACATGTCCGGTTTTGCGAAGCTGCTCGACCACATTGCGCACGGTATCCGATGGAATCGCAAACCCAATACCAATGGACCCCCCGCCGGAGGGAGAAAGAATAGCGGTATTAACCCCAACAACCTTACCATCCTGCGTAAACAGTGGGCCGCCAGAATTCCCGCGGTTGATGGGCGCATCAACCTGAATGAAGTTGTCGTAAGGGCCTTCGTTAATGTCTCGGCCACGCGCAGAAACAATACCTGCGGTAACAGTACCGCCCAAGCCATACGGGTTACCAACGGCAATCACCCATTCGCCAGGCTGCACATCGTCCGATTCCCCTAACTCAATAAAGGGAAGTTTTTCGGAGGTTGTAACTTTCAGCAGCGCTAGATCGGTTTTGCCATCACGCCCCACCACTTTGGCAGGCAGCGTTGTGCCATCATCCAGTATGACCGTAACCTTGGTGGCGCCTTTCACCACATGGTTGTTGGTTACCACATAACCATCGGCTGAAATCAGGAAGCCAGAGCCTCTGGCCTCAATCGTCTGATGTGAAGGCTGGGGCATCATCTGGAAAGGGAACGGGAACGGAAAAGGCATTCCGCCCATACCGCCACCATCACCTTCCACTGCATCTGCCCGGATCATGGATGTAATAGACACCACAGCCGGCTTAACCTGCTTAACCAGACTAACAAAATCTGGAATACGCTGAGAAGTGGGGGTGTTTGGCTTAATAACACTATCAGCTTCTGCGCGTGCTGGCGTGCTGCACCATGGAGCGGCTGCCGTTACCAATACACAGCTTGCCAGAAGGGCTGACATCCAATTACGGCGTCTGTTCCGCGCCCAAACTTTTGTCACAGATTTTCCCGACATCACGACTTCGACTGTTCCTTGTTTTATCCCGACAGGACAATTCCCGGACGGTCCAAACACCCAGCTCCGGCAGCCACCACAGATTGCCCAGAGTTTACAGTGCTTTACGCCTACAACGCTAACATGGTTTCTTAACCAAGAAAAAAAAAGCTGTATCTTCATAATTTCACAAGATGTTATCGGCAGCGCAATTTCTGGAAAAAAGCCCTCAACATTTCTGCAGCTTCCCGCTCCCTTACCCCGCCTATAACTTCCATACGATGTAAGGTTTCGGGCCGATGGGGCAAGCGTGCACCGTGCTCTACGCCTCCGCCTTTGGCGTCATACGCACCAAACACCACCCTCCCCAGCCGAAAATGCGCCATAGCTGCCGCACACATGGGGCATGGTTCGAGTGATACAAATAAAGTGCAATCCGCCAGCTTTTGGCCCTGCCGCTGCTGTACGGCTTTGCGCATAACCAACATTTCAGCGTGAGCTGATGGATCGTGCAATTCCTCCACTCGGTTACCAGCCTGCGCCAGCACTTTTCCGGTGCTATCTAACAGCACGGCCCCCACAGGCACTTCTCCATTTGCAGCAGCCAGATGGGCCTGCTGCAACGCCAGTGCCATGCCACTTTGTTTAGTCATGCCGTGTGCTCACGAAATGTTACTCTCTACGATCCGAAACGTTCAGGTTTTTTTCGCTTTTATGTGCCAGAAAACATCCAGATTTTTCTTGCAATCATGCATGCTTTTTTGTCATCCTGCCTTAAAGGAGCCTTAATCCGTTCTGTAACAGAGCGTGAGGCCACCTTATTGGGATTGCTCTTTTGCAATCATACCAAACCCGAGCGAGGAGGGTCAGAAACATGCATAGCCTGTCTTTCATTCTGGCTGCTGCGGCCATTGGATTTGGTCTCGCCATTGCAGATGGTGTCAATTACGAGCCAGCAACCTTGGCGCCGCCCCCTACCGCTACCAAAACGCTCCCTATCAGTATTCCTTCCTTTCTATCCCGCTAATAGGCAGGCCAGAAACAGATTAGCCACACGGGTTTTTGTTTCCCGCGCCAGTACTTTGCTACATACCCCCTGAAAGAACGGTCTTTTATCCCTCTTCCTCCCGTTCTTTCAGGATAGTGGCATATGATAGAAAAACGCCCCGTTATTGGTATTACGCTTGATTTGGAGGATGGCGGTGAAGACCGTTATTCCCGCTTTAAATGGTATGCCATACGGGAAAATTATATGTCTGCCGTTTCCACCGCTGGTGGCTTACCTATTGCGCTCCCTTTGTTTCCGCAGCTTTGTGCCGATTACATGCACCTGTTGGATGGATTGATTATAACGGGGGGCGCGTTTGATATTGACCCCACTTTGTATGGGGAAACACATGTTCACCCCACCATAACTTTGCGCCCTCGCCGCACGCAGGCAGAAGCAGCTTATCTAACCGCAGCCCTGCAACGTGATATGCCGGTTTTGGGAATATGCGGTGGCATGCAACTTATAGCCGTAGCCCTTGGTGGCAGCCTGATCCAACACATCCCGGAAGAATGCCCAACAGCCCTTCCGCATGAGCAGCCAAACCCACGGAATGAAGCAAGCCATAGTGTCACAGTAACGCCTGATACCTTATTAGCACGTAGCATAGGCAACCCTGCACGTATTGGCGTTAATTCCTCCCATCATCAAGCTGTCAAAACACCAGGCCGATGCATTATTAACGCCGTGGCAGAAGATGGTATTATTGAAGGGATTGAAGATCCCACACATTCTTTCTGCCTTGGGGTGCAATGGCACCCGGAATTTGGCATAGACCCCGCAGACAAAGCACTTTTCAAGGCCTTCATACAGGCAGCAGGAGATTCAGCGTGACGCAGGAAACCCGAGGGGAACGCATAGCAAAATGGCTGGCCCGCAGTGGCGTGGCCAGCCGCCGTGATGCGGAGCGCATGATAGAGGAAAACCGTATCCGTCTAAATGGCCAACCCGTTACGCACCCCGCCACTTTTGTAACAGATGGCGATATTGTGCAGGTTGATGGGGAACCCGTTTCTGCCCCAGAACGCACACGTTTGTGGCGTTACCATAAACCAGATGGTTTGGTGACAACACATAAAGACCCAGAAGGCCGGCCCACGGTTTTTGCCTCCCTGCCAGAAGGCATGCCACGCGTTATCAGCGTTGGGCGGCTTGATCTGAACAGTGAAGGGCTGCTGTTGCTCACCAATGATGGCGAACTGGCACGTAGGCTGGAACTTCCCTCCAACGGCTGGCTACGCCGCTACCGTGTGCGCGTCTTTGGCGTGGTGGATGAAGAACGCTTGGCAAATCTGGCTCAGGGCAGCGTGTTTGATGGCGTGCGTTACGGCCCTATCCATGCTGCTCTGGATTCGCGCAAGGGTGATAATGCGTGGCTGACAGTTTCCCTCAAGGAAGGGAAAAACCGTGAAATTCGTAAGGTCATGGCGGGCATGAACCTACACGTCAGCCGCCTGATACGCACCAGCTATGGGCCTTTCCAGCTTGGCACCTTGCTGCGCCGTGAACTGGAGGAAGTTTCTCCGCGCGTGTTGCGTGATCAGTTGCCCAAAGCAACAGAAAAGGCTCCCCCAGCCCAGCGCGCACCCGCAAAACAGGCAGACTAATGGTTCGGATTATTGCTGGCAGCCGTAAAGGGCGGTTGCTAACAGCCCCAGCAGGACAGACCACACGCCCCACTGCAGACAGGGTACGACAAGCCTTGTTTGATATGCTGCTGCATGCACCCTGGGGCGGGCCTGCGCTTATCTCTGGTGCGCATGTGCTAGATGCTTTTGCTGGCACCGGCGCACTGGGGCTGGAAGCTCTTTCTCGCGGGACAAAGCATGCCACTTTTTTCGAAACGAGCCGCCCTGCCCTAGCCGCGCTACGGGCCAACATTCAGGCCTGCAAGTGGGAAGATAGCTGCACCGTGATTGCGCGGGATGTGACGTCACCGCCGGCTTGCACTTCCCCGGCTGGGTTGGTGTTTCTGGACCCGCCATATCATCAGAATCTGCCTGAGCGCGCCCTCAAGGCTCTGCAAAACAAAGGTTGGATTGCCCCAAATACCATTGCGGTCATTGAAACTGGGCGTGAGGAACCTTTGCCTTTTTCCAACACGGAAGAAGCGCCAGAAACAGCAAACACACCTGCTTTTCTAGCAGAACGCCAACATGGTGCAGCCCGATTCTCCATCTGGCGGCTTTAAGCTTTCACCCGTTCGGCTGGTGCGCTACATAGGCAGAACGAAAATGGATTTTACGCAAATAGAAGGTAACGGCATTTATGGCTGGCAGCGTTAACAAGGTTATTCTGGTCGGCAATCTGGGCAAGGACCCCGAAGTGCGTTCCAGCCAGAGCGGTGCAAAGATTGTTTCCTTCTCTCTGGCTACCAGCGACACATGGAATGACCGCGCATCTGGGGAACGACGTGAACGCACAGAGTGGCATCGCGTGGTCATTTTCAATGAACGTCTGGCTGATGTAGCCGAACGTTTCCTGCGCAAAGGCCGCAAAGTTTATCTGGAAGGTTCCCTGCAGACCAGAAAATGGACAGATCAGGGCGGTCAGGAACGCTACACGACGGAAGTGATTATTGACCGTTTCCGTGGTGAGCTGGTGCTGCTGGATAGCCGCAATAGTGGCGAAGGCGAAGGTGAAGGCAGCGGTGGCTTTGGCGGCGGAAGCAGCTATGGCGGCTATAATAGTGGCGGCGGCAGTGGTTATGGCGCCCCATCATCCGCTCCACGCCAGCCGCCAGCACAGCGCAGCGGTAGCAATAACTCCGGCGGCTGGGATGCTTCTGGCGGCAACGGAGATCTTGATGACGAAATTCCGTTCTAATCACTCAAACTGATTGGAGGCTGGCTGCAATATCGGGTGGCCAGCCTTATCCATTCCAGACATGTCTCCTGCTGTTTCCTCCCCACTCCGTGTCAAGCTGGCTGGATATCTGACAGCAGTAGGTTTGGTGTGTCTGAGCATCTTCCCATTTTTTCTATTCTATAGCCGCGCCCTTTCAGACACGTTTGCTTCTGTTATTGGTGGGCTGTTTCTTCTGCACTGTTACCTGTTGAAGAACTGGCAATGGGTTAAACAACCTTGGCTTAAACTGGCCGCATTATTTTGCGGGTTCAGCTTGCTTTCCTCCATACATGTTGGCATTACGGGAGCATGGGTTCAGGCGCTCTGCCTACCTCGGATTTTTCTGTTTTGTGTAGCACTGCAATGCTGGCTTCTTGCCACTGAAGCACGGCGCATATGGCTGGAGCGCATCTGCTTACTGGCGGCCTTATGGTTGATAAGCCAATGCTGGCAACAGTATCTAACCGGCACCAATCTGATGGGTATGCCGCGCTGGGGTGATGGCAGCTTGACAGGGCCATTCATAAAGCCCCGTGCGGGTTTTACGCTGCTGATGCTGTTTTTTCCCGGCATTATGCCGAGCGTTTTACGCCTGTTACGCCACAATAAGCTGAAATATTGGGTTCTTGGCTGCGCGCTCTTGTTGCTGAGCGTTACAACTATGGTGCTTATCGGCCAACGCATGAGCTGTGTGCTGCTCTTTTTTGGCCTGTCTCTTACAGCATTTATCTTCCCTCGTTTTCGCCTGCCCTTTGGCCTCATTCTTGCTTGTGCCGGTGGATTGATTGCCAGCCTGCCTGTGATCTCTCCGCCCGTTTACGCCAAGCTTGTTCTGAAATTTTCAGATCAACTGCATCATTTCGCCCAAAGCGATTATGGTAAGCTTTTCCGCTCTGCCATTACTATGGTTGCCCAACATCCTTGGATGGGGCTGGGTATGGATGGCTTTAGAAATTTCTGCCACGTTCCTATCCAAACTCATGCCTTATCTTTTCTGGGCATAGAAACGCTTACAAATGATACGGATCGGGGCTGTAACATTCACCCTCATAACTATTATCTGCAAATTGCCACAACAGCCGGTTTACCAGGCCTTGTGCTGTTTATAGCGCTGGCTTTCCAATGGTTGCGCACTGGGTGGAGAGCGCTAAATGTAGAGCATCATCCGCAGCAAGCCATGCTATTTGTGACCTGTTGCATTTTGTTATGGCCCATTACTTCAACCAGTGCTGTTTTTTCTTTTCCCACAGCGGGATGGATTTTTATGTTCGTTGGTTGGCTTATCGCAGCATCAAGCTCACAAAAACGTGCATAATTGTGTTAAGAGCCCTTTTGGAAATTCGCTATGATAGGTTTTCAAGAGGTTTTGAGCGTGATTCAAAGGCAGGATGTGGACGCCAGCACAACGAGGCCGCATGGCCGGAATTACACGCAAGACGAAACGCTATCCGTCTGATCTGACAGATGAGGAATGGGAGCGCATAGCGCCTCTGATGCCCCCTGCGAACCGGCGTGGTCGGAAACGGACAACCGATTTCCGTGAGATCATCAATGCTCTGCGCTATCTCGTGCGCTCAGGCTGCGGTTGGGAGATGCTTCCGGTTCATTTTGGCCCATGGCAAACGGTTTACTGGTGGTTCCGCAGGCTGATGCGCCGTTTCCTGTTCCAGACCATTCATGATGTCTGTCTGATGCTCGATCGTGAAGCGACAGGACGCGAAACCAGTCCATCGGGTGGTGTCATTGATAGCCAGAGTATCAAGGCACCCCACGCAAAGACACGTGGTTATGACGCAGGCAAGAAGATCGTCGGTCGGAAACGTCACATCGCAGTTGATACGGATGGCCGCCTTCTCCTGGTCCAGCTGACAACAGCCGATATTTCGGACAGTGCAGGAGGACAGATGATCCTTGATGCCATTCGTAAACGCTGGCCTTGGGTGAAGCACCTGTTTGCCGATGGAGCCTATGACCGCCTCCAGTTGATGGATAAGGCCACTTTTCTCGACTTCACAGTCGAGATCATCCGGCGGTCAGAGACAGCAAAAGGGTTTGAAATCCTGCCGCGTCGGTGGGTTGTGGAACGGACCTTCGGTTGGATAATCCGCTGGCGTCGCCTTGTGAAGGACTACGAACAGCGGATCGACGTCGCAGAGGCCATGATCCACATCGCCATGGGAAGCCTCATGCTACGCCGAAACGCTCATCCGTGAATTTCCAAAAGGGCTCTACGGCGTGTCGTCAGTTAAGCAGGATGATGATTGAGGCGAACTGCACGGCTGCGAGGAAGGTCGATTTCAGTTTATCGTAGCGGGTTGCGATAGCGCGAAACTGCTTGAGTTTATTGAAGAACCTCTCAACAAGGTTCCGTTCGCGGTAGAGAGAAAAATCGGTTTTCCGTCGTGTCGTTCTGTTGCGTTTTGGCGGGATGACCGGGGTAATCCCGCGCTGTATCAGCCGATCGATCAACCTGTCCGCGTCATACGCCTTGTCAGCAAGGAAAGCATCCGGTTCGATGTTTTCCAGAAGTGGTTCTGCCTGGGTGATATCGGCATCCTGTCCCGGTGTGATGCCGAGTTCCACTGGATTGCCCAGAGCGTCGCAGATGGCATGGATCTTTGTAGTTAGCCCGCCTCGTGATCGTCCGATGGCCTGATCCGTGCCCCTTTTTTGAGAGCTCCGGCACTATGCTGATGCGCTCGGACAATTGTGCTGTCGATCATCATGTATTCGTTGTCGTAATCAGCGGCCAGATAACGAAATATCCGTTCGACGCGGATTTCTTCTGTGATGGGGTGGACGGCTCCCAACGGCATCGCGATGTGCCAAGGTGAAGTCGTTGCAGAATTCACAGAGGAGGCCACCCATGGAACAAATTATCCGTATTGGCATGGACACGTCAAAAAGTGTTTTCCAATTGCACGGTGTAAACGCGAAGGAGCAGCCTGTTTTGCGCAGGAAGCTATCCCGCCGGGAGATGGTAAAGTTTTTTGAGAAACTGCCCCCGATTGAAATCGCGATTGAGGCCTGTGGCGCCTCCCATTACTGGGGGCGGGTGCTCTCGTGTCTGGGACACACAGTGAAGCTGATCGCGCCGCAGCTCGTGAAGCCTTATGTCAAGCGCGGGAAAAACGATGCCGCCGACGCGGAAGCCCTCTGTGAAGCGATGAGTCGGCCTACAATGCGGTTCGTCCCGCTCAAGAGCGAGGAAGAGCAGGCAGCGTTGATGCTGATTGGAATGCGGGCACGACTTATCCGGAACCGCACACAGCTCGCCAATACGATCCGGGGATATGCTGCCGAGTTTGGGATCACGGCGCCCAAAGGCATGTGCCGGATTGAGGCACTCCTTGATCGGATCGCTGCGGACGAAAGCCTGCCCACATTGACGCGCGAGTTGTTTGCCCTTCACGCAAAGGAATATGCTGAATTGCAAGGTGAAATCGAACAGCTTGAGGGCAAGGTGATGGCATGGCACCGCGCCAACGAATGCAGTCAGCGTCTTGCGAAAATTCCGGGCGTTGGCCCGATCGGCGCAGCGCTGCTGATGATGAAAACGCCTGATCCGCATCTGTTCAAATCGGGTCGAGCCTTTGCGGCCTGGATCGGATTGACGCCCAGGGATCACTCAACCGGTGGAAAAACAAGGCTTGGCAGAATCACACGCGCTGGCGATGAGGTCTTGCGAAGCACGCTGGTGGTTGGCGCGACCGCAGTCGTGTCGCATGCCCGGCGGACCAATGGGAAGAATGCCTCATCTTGGTTACGTGAATTGCTGGAGCGCAAAAAACCGAAACTCGCAGCGGTGGCCCTTGCCAATAAGATTGCGCGGATTGCCTGGAAACTGATGGTCAGCGGCGAACACTATAAGCGCCTTCTGCAGCAACCCGGCGCAGCTGCTGTTTGAGCTTAGCCTGGCACGATGCGCTGACATTTGACGCTCTCGTGCCGAGCTGAGGTCGTGGCTTGCAAGTAATAGAGCAGATGGTGTGATCGATCGATCCATGGCGTGAGAAAACCCGTGGCAACCAGTGGTCATCAAAGACCGCTTCTGTGTTTGGGGCTCACGCTGCGGAAGCCATCTTGGCCAGCGACCCTATGGCCGCATCAACAGGCCGGACATATGGAAGCAAAGATCCGATCATTTTCTTGCCTAGCCCCTTGCAAGGGGGAGCCGTCCACATATGGTTGCCGTCCGTTATGCAAGAGTTTTCTGACCCATATTGACGTGTGATCGTGTGCGGTCTTCTGTAAGGCCTGTTGATGTGGCCTTTCAGAAGCCACTGGCCAGTATGGTGATCAGCGGATCAGATCCAAATCTCACAGGCGTGCTTTAAAGCACAGAGAAATCCACTGGTTTTTCCGATCCGGATCAGACGATCATGCGCCCATTCAGGTCATCGCCCTCTCACACCCCTACCGGTTCCATCCGCGGGAGCCGAGCCATCGCTCAGGCTGCCACGGACAGGGCCGGATCCCGATAATCCTCCTGTTTTGTTGCCATGGCCCAGATGGCTCGTGCCATCCTGTTGGCCAGCGCAATGGCTACCAGCATACGGGGCTTGCGGGCCAGCATCCGTGCCAGCCAGCTTCCCGGTGCAGGGGCCTTACGGCTGGCCCAGTTCACCTGGGTCATGGCGCCCATGATGAGAAGCCTGCGGATATCAGCCTGCCCGGCTTTTGATATCTTCCCCAGCCTTTCCTTTCCGCCAGATGAGAACTGACGGGGCACCAGCCCCAGCCACGCAGCAAAGTCGCGCCCGCGCCGGAAGCTCTGCAGGTCAGGCGCAAAAGCTTCAATCGCAAGAGCGGTCAGAGGACCCACTCCAGGCATGCTCTGCAATCTGCAGGTGTTTTCACTTTCCTGGGCAAGCATCCTGATCTTCTTTGTTCTGACATCAATCCGCACACTCTGCTCCGAAATCTGTCGCAGCGGATCAAGGCATTCCTGCTTCACAGCCTCTGGCAGAACCGCCTCATCCAGCATGGCTTCAATGTGTCTGATATGCGCAATCCCCTGTGGCACGACGAGACCGAATTCATACAGAACGGCACGCAGGGCATTCACCAGTTCCGTGCGCTGGTGCACCAGACGCTGCCGGGCCCGGAAAAGAACGCCACGCGCCTGCTGCGCTTCAGTGCGTGGTTCGACAAAGCGCATTTCCGGCTGACGGGCCGCAATGACAATCGCTTCCGCATCAGCAGCATCGTTCTTCTGGCGCTTCACGAAAGGCTTCACATACTGCGGAGCGATCAGTCTGACCTCGTGACCAGCTCCTGCCAGTTCGCGAGCCCAGTAATGCGCGCTCCCGCACGCTTCAAGAACGACCAGAGCAGGCGGCTGCGTGGCCATGAACTGCATAAACTGCTGACGACGCAGCTTTTTGCGAAACATCACCTCGCCCGCACGCGAAGCTCCATGAACCTGGAAAATGTTCTTTGCCAGATCAACGCCTATCACTGTATCCTTCATCTGCCGTCCTTTCGCGCAGTCGTTTCTTCCAACGACCATTCTGGCACATTGCGATGCCGTGCGGGGAGGACGGCAACCACCCCATCTCACACTTGAGGCAATTTCGGGTCATTTTGTAGAATTCAGTCATCCCACAGGAGCCCGATCTGGAATATTGACGATATTCTGCTTCTGGCGGCGGGTTCTGAACGCAGTGCGGGTGTCACGGCCTGAGAAGGCAGTGTTGGTGGAAGCTATGTGGTCTGTGCACTGTCTGTTTCTTCAGACGGCCTGCCGGAGCCTTCGCAATCGTGCATGAGCGAGGGCGAATTCATGCTGACAGGGGAACATGTCCGGCATGGACAGGACAATCCGACGGACGCTGAGCGTTACACGTGTCGCGATTTTGAGCAGTCGTGCGCGGATGGTGCCACAGGTCGCCGTCTCCAGGCTGGTCTGGCCAAGGGCCATCTTTTGCAGAGCGGTGAGCAGGACATAGGCTGCGGCCGAGAACCACAGCCGGAGCTGGTTGGCGCGGATGGTATGGGAGGATGTCCTGTCTGAGAACAGATCCATCTGGCATTCCTTGATGCGGTTTTCCATATCCCCGCGTGCGCAGTAAATCTGTTCGTAGAGATGGCGGGGGTCGGACATTCCCTGCGGTAGCGTGGTGACAATAAAGCGATGATAGCGGTTGCCGTGGCGCCATTCGGCCTTGGCCACGACCCGCCTGCGGCGCGTCCAGCTGTCCTTTGTGATCCAGTCAAAGGAGGCGAAACCGCGCGCAGCTCTGCCTGTCGTGGCGGCTTCGTCACGAACCTCAGCGGACAAAGAGGCAATCCGGTCATACAGGCGGGTGTTGCCTGCAAGCCCAAACAGGAAGTCAACGTGGTTGTCTTCGCACCATGTCATCAGACTGTCCCGGGCGAAACCGCTGTCCCCACGCACCAGGATACGCACCCGGGGCCAGCGGCTCCTGATCTGCTCCACGATCCGGCGGATGTCTGCCAGTGCTTCCTTCCCCGGGTCCCTGTCTGCCGTGCGCAGGGTAGCGCTGAGGAGATGATCCCCGCAGAAGACATACAGGGGAAGATAGCAGTTATGGCCGTAATACCCATGAAAGGCACGGCCTTCCTGATGGCCATGGATACGGTCATCGGTCGCGTCCACGTCCAGAACGATCCGGGCAGGAGCCCGATCATGCCGGTCCATGTAGAGCGTGACGAACAGGGTAGCCAGGGCCTCATGATCAGCAATGATCCGACAGTAACGATCTGCCTTGTGCCCACTGCGCTCCAACCGGTTCAGTGTAGATTTGCCAGCCAATGCTGCGCAGTTTGCCCGGCCTCCTGACAGACGGCCCGAGGCCAGACCAAAGATCAGGTCATGCCGCAGGGCATCGTGATCATTGAGATCTTCATAGCCCAGTGCCAGGCCCATGATCCGCTGACGGACAAGGTCTTCAACCCGGTATTCCACAAAGCCGGGATGCCGTTCATCGCGAAAACAGGCAGCAAAGCGGCGGCTGAGACCCAGAATGTCATCAGCCTGCTTCACCAGAATGACGCCCCCATCCGAACTCATGCGACCCCCGTCAAAACGGGCCACAACACGCCGTCCACAGGAGGCTGGAAACTCATACGCGCCTGCGCTACACTCTGTCTGCATCGGGTTCGTTTATTGCTTATGAAAAATTATTTTGTACAAAACAGACTTTTTCATAATCTAACCCGATGTACAACCCTTCTGTGAGATTTCCGCGTCGAAGCCGTGCGATGGGCCTTGAGATAGGTCGCATCAATCATGATTGTCTGAGGCTCTGCCTTGCCAGTAGCCAATCCCTCCATCATGCGGATGAAGATCCCCATAGCACTCCAGCGCTTCCAGCGGTTGTAGAGCGTCTTGTGTGGACCGTATTCCCGGGGGGCATCACGCCAGCGCAGACCATTTCTGTTCACGAAAATGATCCCACTCAACACACGACGGTCATCAACGCGAGGTTTGCCATGGCTCTTCGGGAAAAAGGGCCGCAGACGATCCATCTGTTCCTCGGTCAGCCAATACAGGTCACTCATCTTCAGTCTCCTCACAGAGGCTGAATCAGATTTCCGCAATCAAATCAATGGGTCCTGAGCCTAAGGTCTTCATAGCCCAGTGCCAGGCCCATGATCCGCTGACGGACAAGGTCTTCAACCCGGTATTCCACAAAGCCGGGATGCCGCTTATCGCGAAAACAGGCAGCAAAGCGGCGGCTGAGACCCAGAATGTCATCAGCCTGCTTCACCAGAATGACGCCCCCATCCGAACTCATGCGACCCCCGTCAAAACGGGCCACAACACGCCGTCCACAGGAGGCTGGAAACTCATACGCGCCTGCGCTACACTCTGTCTGCATCGGGTTTTCTTATAGCTTACGAAAATTTCTTTTACACAAAATAGACTTTTTCATAATCTAACTCGATGTACAACCCTTCCGTGAGATTTCCGCGTCGATGGTGTATCGCAGCATGGCAATGCCTTGGTTGTTGGGAATGACGGCAACCTAATTTACGAGGTTTGTTTCTTAAGCGGCAGCATGATTCGCACTTCTGAAGGCGAAATTCCTGTTGAAAACCTTGTTGTTGGTACAGAAGTTATTACCTTTGATTGGCAGAACAATAAGGAAACAACGCGCCCGGTTGTGTGGATAGGTAAGGCCCAATGCAATGTTCGCCCTGACCTACCTGATGATGAAGCCGGGTATCCTGTACGTGTGTGCAAAAATGCCCTTGCTGAAGGTATACCTTACAAGGATATGCTGATTACCGCAGAACATTGCCTGTTCTTTGATGGTAAGTTCGTACCCGTACGTATGCTGGTAAACGGAATTTCCATTTTTTACGATAAGTCCATTACCTCCTATGATTATTATCATGTGGAAACAGATCAGCATTCCGTTATCATTGCAGATGGTATGCTAACAGAAAGCTATCTGGATACAGGCAACCGTCGTAATTTCTGTCAGAAAGGTACGGTTATCCGCCTACGTGGCACCCATCGTAATTGGGAAGAAGATGCCGGTGCACCTTTGTGCGTAGATCGTGTTTTTGTTGAACCCTTGTTCCACAAGCTAAAAGCACGGAACAGAAGCTCCGCCGAGGCGCCAGTATCTGCTGAACTAACATATGATCCTAATCTGTACCTCTTTACAGAAAACGGAACTACGCTTCACCCTATCCGGCAGGATGGACAGCACTACAGCTTCATGCTGCCAGCCAACACAAATTCTGTGCGCATTGTTTCCCGCGCCAACCGCCCGACAGATGTCATCGGTCCATTTGTAAATGACCGTCGCCTGATGGGTGTTGCTGTGGGAGATGTACATCTTCTTTCTGCCAAACATCAGTATGAAATTACCTCCCACCTTCAGGCTAAAAAACCAGGCGGTTGGCATGATACGGATTGGACTGATTGCGCATGGACCAATGGTAACGCTGTACTGCCTTTGGAAGGTTATCTCTCCCACGGCAATATTGGCATTCTATCCATAACTATTCGCGCAGCAGGGCCTTTTCTGGCCCATAATGAGAATAAAGTAGATACCAAACGTTCTGCCTGAACGGCCTGATATAATACTTATTTCTATGCAGGCTCTACTCTTTTGGGTAGAGCCTGTTTTTTATTGTTCCACAATTATTTTTTCTTGCATTCACTGCGCCTATCAATTCCCGCTTATCGCTCCGCAGCCCCTTCGGCATAACTGTATTATTTTGGCATCACTCTCTATCCATATTCACACATATATAGATTTATGTACCAATATATATAGACAAGCTGATATCAGGCCCGGCAAAAGAAGCTCACCCCTTTGTTCTTTACTTTAAACCCGGACCTGCCAGATCTATGCACGATCGTTTCCAGACTTTTTGCGCCGCCGGAACATTTGGCGCCCTTTTGTTGACAACTTCGGCACTGGCTGCAACGCCTACTTCTACAAAGCCGCACACGGGCAACAAACAAGCCGCTATCAAAACAGCAGCACCAAAAAAACAAGCCACCGCAGCCCCCATTGCAGGGATATTGGATGGCTCCAATGGTGAAACTGTGAATGTTCATGGCCACCATGCAGCCGATGGTACGGCTGCCAAATATATGAACAAAATTGTGTATCTGGGCCCATTAGGTAACCGAGATACTCTGGATACACCTTATTCCGTCATGGGTGTTCCGCACGATGTTGTGGTGAACCAGCAGATCCGCAACCTCAACGACATGGCGCAATATCTGCCTTCCGTGCAATTGGAAGTTCGTGGTGACCCCAACACATCTCGCCCACAATCCCGCGGGTTTGAAGCTGATGTGATCTCCAACTCTCGCCTTGATGGGCTTAACGTTGTTGCCACTACGCCTTATGCGGCAGAATGGGTAGACAACTTGCAAGTTCTGAACGGCCTTGCAGGCGCAATGTATGGGCCAGAAAACCCGGCCGGTGTTTTTGAATATACACTTAAACGCCCCACGGATCGGCGTACTGAACGCCTTTCTGTTGGTGTTGATTCCATTGGCACGCCAACCGTTAATGGCGATATTTCTGGCCGTTTAGGGCGGAATGGCTGGTTTGGTTACCGCCTGAACATGCTGCATGCCAACGGCACAGCTTATACACAAGGCAGTATGGTACGCCGCGAAATGGTTAGCGGTGATTTTGATATCTATCTTGATGACAAGACGGTTATCGAAATTGATGCCAGCCATTATACTTTTGACCAACGCGGCACTGCTCCGGGTTTTGGTATTCTAGCAACCGGCGTAGGCGGAGACAAACTTCCCGAAGCGCCGGATCTGAGCAAGCGGCTGGCTCCTGAATGGAGCGGCTACAATATGGAAACCAATACGTTTCTTGCCAACATTAAGCACCAGATCAACAAGGATTGGAGCTTCACACTCGGCGGCCTGTATCAGGATGCCGCCAGACAATCCTTTGGTGTGGCAGATACATTGTGCGATGGCAGCAAAACCTGTGGTGGTCTAACTGGTAGCGATGGCTGGTTTAGTTCCAAAGCAACAGCCACAACCACGGCGAATGATTTCCGTGTAGGCAGTAACATGGCCTATTTTAACGGACGCGTTCACACCGGCCCCTTGCAGCATGATCTGGTAATTGGCACCAACGGTTACATGATGGGCAATTACAACCCCACAGGTGCTGTAACAAGTGCGCAGAACTTGGGGGTATATAATCTTTCCGGCGCTTCCCCTTCCAGCGGCACACAGCCTTATTATCACGGGCGTTATAAATCCAGCAGTGTCACCAGCCAGTCTTTTATTGTGGGTGACACAATGCGCATCAACAAACATTGGTCTATTATGGGCACCCTTGCATGGAGCTGGATCAATCAGGAAAGTGCGCTGAATTCTAAAAGCCCTCTGAGAAAAACATTTGATACATCCGCAGCTTTTAGCCCGACGACCAGCGTGATGTACAAACCAACAGATAACCAGACCATCTATTTCACCTATGGTCGCTCTGTTGAAGCAGGGCCTGTTACTCCTAATAGTGCAAGCTACACTAACACAAACATGGCGCTGCCCATTGCACATTCTGAAGAATATGAAGTGGGCTACAAACTGCGTTACAAGACAATGCAGTTTAACGTTGCCGGTTTCCGTATGACATCACCTTACGCCATGTATGTGGCCGCAAAAAACCCGGATGCGGGTTGTGCAGCCATGACAAATTGCCAGACCTATCAATATGGTGGCACGCAGCGGAACTATGGTGTGGAAGCGCAAATTTCTGGCGAAGTGCTGCCTAATCTTTCTGTACTTGCTGGCATGACATGGCTGGATGCAGAACTGGTACATGCAGCATCCTCCTCGCTCAACAATAAGGAAATTGTTGGTGCTGCACCCTTGCAGGCCAACATGCTGCTAGATTATCGCTTGCCGGCTTCTATGGGGTCATTTGCATCTGGTTGGGCCTTCAATGCCAATGTGCATTATATGGGCAACCGTGCAGCCAACGTTACCAACACGCTCCATACCGGGTCCTACACCACGTTGGATCTGGGCACGCGCTACGCATTCCATGTGGCACAGTTTCCGTGGGTTGTACGTTTTGGGGTGAGTAACGCGACAAATGAACGCTACTGGGCCTCTGTTTATACAGGCGCACCAAGTGGCACATCCGGCGCTGCATCCAGCCTATATGCCGGATTACCACGTGTTTATCACTTCACTTTCTCTGCGGAGTTCTGATACTCTTTTCCGCATAATCAAACGCAGGGAAAATAGAACCAACATGCGTGTTACCAATAGACTGATAACTCCGCCGGTTCTATTTTCCATCTGCATAAGTTTTTTCATATTCAGAAATATAGAAGGCTTTGGCGGCCTGCCTTTCAGCGATGAATCCGGGCACATTCTAGGTGTTCTCGCCATGCAGCATGGTGATCGGCTTTATCGAGACTATATTGATGCACATGGGCCTCTTGTTTTCATGCTCTCATGGATACTTGGCCCTGTTGCGGGTACTTCGCACCTTTGGATTTTCCGGTTTGTTTCTACCCTTATGGCCAGCCTTGCCGGGCTGGCCATTTTTTGTACATCTCTTTTTACTGTTAATTGGCAGCGTTACCTGGCCACTACCATGTGGTTAGGAGGCATTGCATCTGTCTGGACTGTACAAGGCCTTAATCTGGATAGTTATTGGCCCATTGGCGGTGCATTAACTGTTATCAGCATGGCTACTTTTGTAGTGCCACTATGTCTTAATAAGTCTGTATCTATGCCTCAGGCTTTTTGTGGTGGTTTTGCCACAGCACTTTTGCCTTTCGCAGCCTATGCGTTTGGTCCACTCGCCATTTTCTTTTACGCCATTCCTTGCCTGATTTGGTTGTTTCATCGCTCAGCTTACAAAGAAACCATAAAAGGAATTACGCTGGGGTGCCTTTGTGCCTGTTTGGTTATGGCATTATGGCTCGCGCTCTATGGTGATATTGGTGGCATGATTGCTTTCCATATTATCGCCAACCAAAAATGGTATGTGCATTACATTCCCTTTGGCATAGATGCCTTTCTGCACGGCATGGCGCTTTCCTTTGCGCCTGATCGCATTCTAGAAACACTGCCTGTCATCACCATTGGTCTCGGTAGTTTTCTTCTTATCTGGAAAAGCACCTATAAACTCTGTGCCCTTCTAGCTATCTGCGGTCTGCTGACACTTCAGATACGAGGTATGGATGTCTTTCAAAACGGAGCTTTCCTTATGGCCGCTTTTGCTTTGGCAAGCTTGACGGCCACAGCCTGCTTAAAAAATCGCCCTAATATTTTATCGCTCTTAGCATTTGGTAGCGTTGGAGGAATATTTCTAGTCTCCCAACACGCCCTCTCTTCTCCTTGGGGGCAGACACTGGCGCAAAGACACGCCGCTGGGTGGCATCTGACGCAAAATGACTCTGTTGATTTTGCCAGAACCATTCGTGCCTATACACGCCCCGATGAATGGATTTTGGCTGTTCCGTATAGCCCTGATGTATATCTTCTGGCCCACCGTTTACCCATAAAGAAATATCATGCGTATCTCCCATGGGAAGCGGATTACGCCGCCCACCCGTGGCATGGGTATGATCGCGATTTATGTGTTGATTTACCCAAAGATAAACCTCCAGCCATTTATTTTGATAGCTGGGTTATTTGGGGTGTGCATGATCCAAAAAAGTTCATGTCCTGCGTGGTTGATATTCTGCACACAGATTATACCCAAATGCGTGCGGGATCTTCCGTCTATATCAGGAATGATCGTCTGGCCCATCCACCATCCTGAAACATAAATAGTATCTGCTTCAAATTTTATGCAGACACTTTATTTAATTTTATAAATTCAAAAATAAAAATACTAAAAAGTGTTATTATACAGCGTGTTGGCTTGGGAATAATAATTTAATTTTTGGTAGCCATCAGTTTATCCTTGCATTCCTTTTGTTTTGCGCACATTGATAGCGCAAGCGGATGCTTTTATCTGAGTCATCGGCGCATGTTGCGTCAGTTTTTCTCCTTAAAAGTTATGATTTCGTGTGTATTTTGTACACGACCGCAGTTGTAAAAAAGGAGCCTTGTTATGGCAACAGGCACCGTAAAATGGTTTAACCCTACAAAGGGTTTTGGTTTCATTCAGCCGGACAATGGGGGACAGGACGCGTTCGTTCATATCTCTGAGCTTGAGCGCGCCGGTATGCATACCCTTACCGAAGGTCAGCAGGTCTCTTACGAGCTCGAAGCTGGCCGTAACGGCAAGGCATCTGCAGTAAGCATTAAAGCAATCTAATTGCTTTAAGCTGCATTTGATGCTGTAAAAAGCCGCCCTTTAGGGCGGCTTTTTATTTGCCGTTTTTTCAAATATCCAATTATCCTTTTTCTTTCCAGCCACCACCCATTGAACGATAAAGCGTGACCAGATTTTGATATCTGGATACATCTACTGAGATTTGATTTTGCTGTGCCTGCAAATAGGCTCGCTGCGATTCCAATGTTGTTAAATAGGAATCTATCCCTGCTTCGTAACGCATTTTTGCAAGACGATAAGCATCCCCTGAAGCACTTACCAAGGCATCTACTTCTTT
The DNA here is from genome assembly GCF_001766235.1 of Acetobacter ascendens. Taxonomy (NCBI): domain Bacteria; kingdom Pseudomonadati; phylum Pseudomonadota; class Alphaproteobacteria; order Acetobacterales; family Acetobacteraceae; genus Acetobacter; species Acetobacter ascendens. The sequence goes on along the minus strand of NZ_CP015164.1, from coordinate 2,643,878 downwards.
CTGCTCATCCAAATACGCCTTTCTACCAGCCAGCGCATCTGCAACTTCCCGAAATGCTGTCTGCACTGTTTTTTCGTAAGCCGTAATTTTGCTATCCCGACGCGCTTTGGAAGCTTTTAGGTTTCCTGAATTCTGGCCCCATGTCCACAAGGGAATCTGAATGGTTGGGTTAACGCCCCAAGTGGTTGCCGCAGATGTAAACAGTTTATGAAACTGCAAGCTGGAAATACCATCACTGGCCGTAAGTGTAATGCGCGGGAAAAACGCTGCACGCGCTGCACCAATATCCGCCTGCGCAGACAACAGATCATGTTCAGCCTGCGCAATATCCGGCCGACGATTCAGAAGGTCAGACGGCAAACCTGCAGGTACATCCGCCAGAACAGTTTGCTGCCCCAAATTGGAAGGGGGCGGCAAGTTTGCAGGAATGGGTGCCCCTATCAGCAAGCTGATAAGATTTTCATCCTGCTCCACCCTTCTTTGAGAATCAGCCAGCAGGCCAGCACTTTGTGCAACCTGCGTTTCTGCCTGCCGGACAGTCAGCAGATCAGCTTCCCCGTGGTTATATTTATCTTGGATTAGCTGCAATGTGCCTTGCTGGCTGCTCAGCGTGTTTTGCGCAAGTACGACGTCCTGCTTATCGCCTAGCCACGCAATATAGGCATTAGCAACCTGTGCAATAATACTGATGGTAACACCACGCAGGTTTTCCTGCTGGGCTAGCGTTTCTTCTGCCGCCTCTCGGCTAAGGGAGCGGATACGGCCAAAAATATCAATTTCGTAGGCCGAAAATCCAATTCCCCCCTGATAGAAACGGAATGGATTACGCGCCATGCCTGTACCTGTCTGGGCTGTATCCAAACCAGGTGCAAAGCTCAAACCCGCAGCATCTGATGGGGCCTGATACATCGGCCCACCTGTTGCCCCAATGCTGGGGAACAGGCCTGCATGCTGGATATCATAACGCCCCTGAGCTTCTACAATGCTGGCCGCAGCCTGCCGGATATCTCTATTTTCACGCAGGGCAATTGTAATCAGCTGCTGCAAACGCGGGTCTATAAAAAAGTCCCGCCAGCCGATATCGGATGCAGCCTTTTGCAACATGGCATTATCTGTGTGCTGATAATCTGCCCATGTTTGTGCAAGCGGCGGTTGTGGTCGCTTGTATTTGGGTATCATGGTGCAGCCACCCAAAAGCCCGACAGACACTGCGAAACATGCAACCTGACGATACAAGCGCGACTGACGTGATGCGGAAAAATGCGTCATAGTTTTACTCGTGTCCGTCAGAATTCATAATCTGGGCGTGTGGGTCTGTGCGTTCATTAATGCGCTTCACCTTGAAAAGCCGAAGAACAACCACAAAGAACACAGGCACAAAATAAACAGCCAGCAACGTTGCCGAAGCCATACCGCCTACCACAGCCGTGCCAATGGCAACACGCGCGGCAGACCCTGCCCCGGATGCAATAGCCAGCGGGAATACCCCCACCACAAAGGCAATGGATGTCATTAAAATCGGGCGCAAACGTTCGCGCGCAGCGGTTAGAACGGCCTCTTCCAAGGTCTTGCCTTGCTCAAAGCCCATTTTGGCAAATTCAACAATCAGAATGGCGTTCTTAACAGCTAACCCAACAGTCGTAAGCAGCCCTACTTGGAAATAGACGTCGTTCGCCAAGCCACGCATCAACGTTGCAATAATTGCACCAACAACCCCCAGCGGAATAACCAGAAGAACCGCCAGCGGAATAGCCCAACTTTCGTACAACGCTGCCAGACACAGCAGAATAACAATCATAGCCAGAGCATAAAGCGGCCCTGTAGAAGACCCAGACGCGTTCTGTTCGAAAGACAGACCAGTCCATTCATAGCCAATACCTGCAGGCAGTTTTTTCAAGATATTGGTAATTGTCGCCAGTGCCTGCCCAGAACTGTAACCTGCGGCAGGCTGCCCCAAAATTTCAAAAGCATTGAAGCTGTTATAGTTTTCAACCTTCTGGGGGCCAGAAATCCAGTGGGCGCTTACAAAAGCATTAAGCGGCACCAATGTGTTCGTAAAGTTGCGGATATACCATTTATCCAGATCCTGCGGCTGCATACGGGAACTGGCAACGCCTTGGATATATACCTGCTTTACACGGTCGTTCCGCGTAAATTGGTTAACGTAAATAGACCCCAATGCCCCTTCAATAGTGGTATTGATATCATCAATTGTTACGCCAAGAGCGTTTGCTTTTTCCCGGTCAATATCCAGATGGTACTGGCCAGCATCTTCCATGCCATTCGGACGTACCGCCAGCAGGCTTGGGTCCTGAGCAGCCATGCCCAGCACCATATTGCGAGCTTCCAGAAGTTTTTGATGGCCCAAATGCGCACGGTCTTCCAACTCAAGGTCAAAGCCCGTTGCGTTACCTAGCTCAAGAATGGCTGGCGGGTTAAAGGCCAGAATCTGCGCTTTGGGGCTGCCCCAAAAGTGCATCATAATCCGCATGGCAATAGCAGCAGAAGATTGTGATGCTTTGGGGCGGACAGACCAATCCTTCAAACGGATAAAGAACGCGCCAGAGTTCTGGCTCTGCCCAGCAAAGTTAAACCCGTTTACAGAATAAACGGATTCAACAGAATCAGCTTCTGTCTTGAGAATATAATCTGCAACAGCGTGGTTAATCTCGGCTGTCTTTTCCATGGGAGCATTGGGCGGCATGGTGATCTGCCCAAAAATCAGCCCCTGATCTTCATCCGGCAAAAAGCCACCGGGCACCCGTAGAAACAGAACAACCACAATGGCTGTAATGAGAACAAAAGCCCCCATTGCCAGCATAAAATGCCGCAGAAGATAGTTTACGCCACCAAGGTAGCCGTTGGTTAGCTTTGTAAAATTGCGGTTAAACCACCCGGCCACGCCTTTGGTTTTTTCATGCTGCCCCGGCTTTAGCATGGTGGCGCACAGAGCTGGCGTAAGCACCATAGCCACCAACACGGAAAGCCACATAGCCGAAACAATGGTGATAGAAAACTGCCGGTAAATAACCCCGACGGACCCAGAAAACGCCGCCATAGGCAAGAACACCGCAGACAGAACCAGCACGATACCCACCAGCGCGCCAGAGATTTCATCCATGGAAACACGGGCAGCTTCCCGCGGAGAAAGCTGCTTTTCCGTCATCACACGCTCAACGTTTTCCACCACCACAATGGCATCATCCACCAGCAAGCCAACAGCCAGCACCATGGCCAGCATGGTAAGTGTATTGATAGAATACCCCAAAAGATTCAGCAGCCCGAACGTACCCAGCAACACAACAGGTACCGCAATGGTGGGAATAAGCGTGGCACGGAAATTCTGCAAAAACACCAGCATGACCAAAAAGACCAAGCCAATGGCTTCCAGCAGTGTTTCAACCACCTCCCCAATAGAAAGCGTAATAAACGGTTCGGTATCCAGCGGATAAACGGTTTTCAAACCCGGCGGGAAAAACTGTTCCAACTCATGCAACTGAGCACGCACTGCGGCTTCTGTTGCAATCTGGTTTGCACCCGGTGCCAGCTTAAGCGCCATACCGGAAGCCGGCATGTTATTATAATAGGAATTGGTGTTGTAAGTCTGCGGCCCAAGTTCAACTTTGGCGATATCCTGAATACGCACCTGAGAACCATCAGGCTGCACTTTCAGCAGAATTCTTTCAAACTCTTCCGGAGATGTCAGACGCTGCGGGCCAATAATAGTGGCGTCCAACCGAATACCCTTGGTGGCAGGCAAACCACCAAGCTCACCGGATGAAAGCTGAATGTTCTGGGTCTGAATGGCTGTTTCAACATCTCTTACGGTCAGGCCGTAGTTGAACAGCTTGGCCGGGTCCATCCAGATACGCATGGAATATTCAGAACCAAACAGCGTATGATCACCCACGCCGGACACACGGCTGAGCGGGTCTGAAATATTGGACGCCACATAATCAGCAATATCACCGCCGTTCATGCTGCCATCGGTGGAAATAAAAGCCACCACGAGCATGAAGTTCTTAACTGCCTTGGTAATGCTCAAGCCCTGAGCAGTGACTTCTGTTGGTAGTTTTGGCTGCGCAAGCTGGAGCTTGTTTTGTACCTGTACCTGCGCAATATCGGGGTCTGTCCCCTGCGCAAAGGTCAGATCAATTTCCATCTGGCCCGAGGCATAAGACTGCGCCGAAATGTACTCCAAATGATCCAGACCGAACATCTGCTGCAAGATCGGGCGCACAACAGTATCGTTCACCGTATCAGCCGAAGCACCCGGATACGTCACACTGATGGCAATTTGCGGCGGCGCAATGCTGGGGTACTGGGAAATAGGCAGCCGAAAAATGGACAGCCCCCCAACCAGCATAATAATAAGACTGATCACCCACGCAAAAATTGGCCGATCAATAAAAAAGCGTGAAAGGCTCATGCTGGTTACTGGCTCTTTTGAGAGTTCTGATCTACGGGGCTGGCGGCATTGGCTGCAGGTTGTGGGGCCTCTTCATGCGGATCAACCTTAGCTCCGGGCGTTACTTTTTGCAGCCCTTCCACAACAATGCGTTCGCCTTCCTTCAGCCCGGATGTCACAATCCAACTGGTGCCAATGGTTTGCCCAGTGGTGATCTGGCGTAGATCAACCGTGTTGTCGGGTTTAACCACCCATACCTGCGGGTCACCATGTGTGTTACGTGTTACGGCATCCTGCGGCACCACAAGGGCGGCGGGGTCCACGCCCTCATCCAACTGGGCATGTACATACATACCAGGCAGCAACATTTTATCCGGGTTCGGCATGATGGCACGTACAATAACAGTGGCCGTAGCGGTATCCACGTTCACTTCAGAAAGCGCCATCTGGCCTGTGTGTTCATAGACAGAGCCATCTTCCAGCGTGACCTTTACCGGAACCTTGCCATCTTCCTGCCGTTGAATACGTCCTTCCGCCAGTTCGCGCTTAAGGCGTAACAGCGTGATGGCAGGTAGATTAACGTCAATATATATAGGATCCAGCCGCGTGATAATGGCCGTATTGTCTGTCTGGTTTGCCGTAACCAACGCGCCAACGGTTATCAGCGTACGGCTGATCCGACCGGAAATGGACGCATACATTTTTGTATAGCCCAGATTCACCTGTGCGCTTTCTACCTGCCCCTGTGCATTTAGGATACGCCCTTGAGCTTCCTTTTCCGCGGCCAGAGCATCATCGAAATCCTGCTGGCTAATGGCATGAGACTGTACAAGCCCACGATAGCGATTCAGCTTGGCACGCGCCGTAACCTCGGCAGCCTGAGCTTCTGCCAACTGCCCACGCGCTGTGTCATATACCGCTTTATAACGTGAAGGATCAATTTGGTACAGCTGCTGGCCTGCAACAACATCAGCGCCTTCACGGAACAGCCGCTTTTCAATAACACCTGTAACCTGCGGGCGAACCTGTGCAATTTCAAAAGCATCCGTACGACCGGGAAGAGTGGTATGCACCGCAACAGACTGCTTTTTCATAACCTGAACCTGCACACTTTGCGGCGGCATTTCAGGGGTAGATGCCTTCTGATCGCATCCTGACAGCCCTATGAGCACACCCACAACAGCAGCATGGGTTAAACTACTGACTTCCCGCTTCATTAGGGAATCCTTTTAAGAAATTTTGAAATAATCGTTGCTCCAACATCTGCAGATACTGTTTTAAAATAACATCTTACTCACCCTGTACCTGCAAAAAACCACATGTTTTACCTGAACAATGCAAGCCATTCAGAATACAATTCAAAACCGCGCAAACAAGATCATTTTAGTCCTGTTTCTTGCATAAATCTGCGGCTTGTCAAACACTATATTCATATCTGGCTTGCCTGAAACGCAACAATCCTACCGGACTCTACGGCGTGTCGTCAGTTAAGCAGGATGATGATTGAGGCGAACTGCACGGCTGCGAGGAAGGTCGATTTCAGTTTATCGTAGCGGGTTGCGATAGCGCGAAACTGCTTGAGTTTATTGAAGAACCTCTCAACAAGGTTCCGTTCGCGGTAGAGAGAAAAATCGGTTTTCCGTCGTGTCGTTCTGTTGCGTTTTGGCGGGATGACCGGGGTAATCCCGCGCTGTATCAGCCGATCGATCAACCTGTCCGCGTCATACGCCTTGTCAGCAAGGAAAGCATCCGGTTCGATGTTTTCCAGAAGTGGTTCTGCCTGGGTGATATCGGCATCCTGTCCCGGTGTGATGCCGAGTTCCACTGGATTGCCCAGAGCGTCGCAGATGGCATGGATCTTTGTAGTTAGCCCGCCTCGTGATCGTCCGATGGCCTGATCCGTGCCCCTTTTTTGAGAGCTCCGGCACTATGCTGATGCGCTCGGACAATTGTGCTGTCGATCATCATGTATTCGTTGTCGTAATCAGCGGCCAGATAACGAAATATCCGTTCGATGACGCCGCTTTCACACCAGCGGCGCAGACGCCGGTGCACGTTTTTCCAGTCACCGAAACGGGCAGGAAGGTCGCGCCATGGAATACCCGCGCGATAGCGATACAGCACCGCCTCCACGAACAGACGGTTGTTCACCGCAGTGCCGCCGACATAGCCTTCTCGACCAGGAAGAAGATCCTTTATCCGCTCCCACTGGTCATCGCGTAAACTATAGCGCCGCATCTGTCTGTCTCCCCAAAAAAACGGGAAAACAGTCAGCACACGCAGACACAAAGTACAACCCTCACGTGCCACTCTCAGGGCTTAACTGACGACACGCCGTAGGAACTTCCGGCATAGCAGCCTGCATCTTGTCGTGTCATGATCACTTTTGCGTGATTATATGCCTTTGCATGACACCACATGCAAGGCTTGAGATGCATTTACATTCTCATTTACGCAAGAATAAAGTGATTAAAAATAAAATATGTTATAACGCCTGAATATATCCAAACGTTATAAGAGCCCTTTTGGAAATTCGCTATGATAGGTTTTCAAGAGGTTTTGAGCGTGATTCAAAGGCAGGATGTGGACGCCAGCACAACGAGGCCGCATGGCCGGAATTACACGCAAGACGAAACGCTATCCGTCTGATCTGACAGATGAGGAATGGGAGCGCATAGCGCCTCTGATGCCCCCTGCGAACCGGCGTGGTCGGAAACGGACAACCGATTTCCGTGAGATCATCAATGCTCTGCGCTATCTCGTGCGCTCAGGCTGCGGTTGGGAGATGCTTCCGGTTCATTTTGGCCCATGGCAAACGGTTTACTGGTGGTTCCGCAGGCTGATGCGCCGTTTCCTGTTCCAGACCATTCATGATGTCTGTCTGATGCTCGATCGTGAAGCGGCAGGACGCGAAACCAGTCCATCGGGTGGTGTCATTGATAGCCAGAGTATCAAGGCACCCCACGCAAAGACACGTGGTTATGACGCAGGCAAGAAGATCGTCGGTCGGAAACGTCACATCGCAGTTGATACGGATGGCCGCCTTCTCCTGGTCCAGCTGACAACAGCCGATATTTCGGACAGTGCAGGAGGACAGATGATCCTTGATGCCATTCGTAAACGCTGGCCTTGGGTGAAGCACCTGTTTGCCGATGGAGCCTATGACCGCCTCCAGTTGATGGATAAGGCCACTTTTCTCGACTTCACAGTCGAGATCATCCGGCGGTCAGAGACAGCAAAAGGGTTTGAAATCCTGCCGCGTCGGTGGGTTGTGGAACGGACCTTCGGTTGGATGATCCGCTGGCGTCGCCTTGTGAAGGACTACGAACAGCGGATCGACGTCGCAGAGGCCATGATCCACATCGCCATGGGAAGCCTCATGCTACGCCGAAACGCTCATCCGTGAATTTCCAAAAGGGCTCTAACACTGCAGTAAATGACCAATACAATCTAATCTAGAAACGCTTTAATCGTATAATCTCTAACGGCATTAAAGGCCTGATTGTGGTTTGCGCGAAAACGCCATGAAAAGACACGTAATAATCGCGATAAACCCAACGTATATGAAAAATATTGTAAGATTGTAGTAGATAACCGCCACAAGTGAAACAATGGCACCCAGCAACGCAATTGCTGGCAAAACCGGGTACAATGGTGCCCGATAAGGGCGAGACAAAGCTGGTTCTTTCAGGCGCAAGCGAAACAGGCTTACCATGCTTAGCAAATACATGGTCAAAGCACCAAAAACAGACATGGTTACCAATGTGGCAGTTAAAGACTGCCCGTTGATAGAGATAATATCATCCGAAAAGATAGCTGCAATCCCGATGCTGCCACCAGCCAACGTGGCCGTATAAGGCGTTTTGAAACGCGGATGCAGTTTGCCCAACACAGCAGGCAAGAATCCTGCGCGTGCCAATGCAAAGATCTGCCGGCCATACCCCATGATAATACCATGCAAAGAGGCAACCAGCCCGAACAGCCCAAGCCACACCAACATGTGCAACCACCCGCTGTTGCTGCCCACTACGGCCTTCATGGCTTGAGGCAAAGGATCATTCAGATTAGCGAGGGTTCGCCAGTCCCCTACACCGCCAGCAAAAAGCATGACACCAAACGCCAATGAAACAAGCGTAAGCACACCCGCAATATAAGCGATAGGGATAGAACGCCGCGGATCTTTTGCTTCCTCTGCCGCCATGGCAACGCCTTCAATGGCCAAAAAGAACCAGATTGCGAATGGGATGGCCGCAAAAATGCCGCCCATAGCTGTCCAGCCAAAATGCGGAGCAATACCCCAGCCGTTCTGAAGAAAATTGTGCCATGAAAATGCAGGAGCAACGACTCCCATAAACACAAGAAGCTCGATAATAGCTGCAATTGTTACAAACAATTCAAATGTTGCAGCAATATGCACACCCACAATATTCAGTGTCATGAACACCAAATATGCTCCCAATGCCGCAACTTTAGGGGAGAGGTTGGGAAACTGCACATTCAGGTACGCACCAATAGCCAATGCGATAGCTGGTGGTGCAAAAATAAATTCAACCAGCGTGGCAAGTCCTGCCAACAAACCACCCCAGCGCCCCAATGCACGAAAACTATAAGCAAATGGGCCACCAGCATGTGGGATAGCACAGGTTAGTTCTGTAAAACTAAAGATAAAAGCAGTGTACATAATGGCCACAAAAACTGTGGCTACCAAAAACCCTAAAGTTCCAGCGGTGCCCCAGCCATAGCTCCAGCCAAAATATTCCCCGGAAATAACCAGACCAACAGCAATACCCCATAAATGGAACGTGCTTAGAGATTTTTTGAGATGCGTTGAACCCTCGCCCATGCTTCAGTACATCCTTTTGTGTCAGAGAATTATCAAGAAATTTTCGGTGTATTTTCGATTATTCCATTCTCTGGGGAAGAATCTTTCAAACCAATTCCTGTTTCTTTCAAACGCATGGCTTCCTGCATCAACCAAGTGAGTTTGTCGGCAGCAGCAGACGTAGAAAGACCATATGTATGAATATTTGAAAGACAGTTTCTGGAAGAATCTGGACAGCCGACATAAGGCGCGTATGTCAGATACACTCCCATACTGTCAGCAACACTTAGGCCGGGGCGCTCCCCAATCATCATAACAACAATTTTTGCACCCATTTTCTGGGCAATTTCATCACCCAGAGCTACTCGGCTTTGCGTTGCCACAACCAAAGGTGCAATACGCCACCCTAACAACCGCTTGCACATAGCCCGATACAGCGGCAAGGCTTCCTTCTGTGTTGCGATAGAAGACAGTCCATCAGCCGCAACAAACACCACATCCCATGCCCCATGAGACAAACCCGCAAGTGATTCAGCATTCAACCTGCGCCCTAGATCTGGACGGCGCAAATAAGTTTGCCGATCTGGGGCTTGACTGGAAACACAGATAACAGGGGTATCTCCCATTTCTGCCTGTAAATGCGCAATATCCAAAGGAATATGCACAGCATCTCGCGCCTTGGAATGAGATTCCTGAAATGCCAAAACATCTTTTGTGCATTGTGCATTTCCAGAACGACTTAAACCAATTCTGGCCCGTGTAAACTGGCGCAATCCTTGCCAGCCCTCACGTTTTTCCGGGGCCGTTGCGCCTGTAAAAAGCAGCTTTTTATCTGTCATGCGGCACCTACCAACTGCCCAAGGCGGGTTTGCCCCGGTGCAAGTTCCCGCATGCGGTTGTGCTTGCTATCGTACAGTTCCATTTGCTCCAACCACGCAGCAAATTCTGGAGCAGGCTTTAGACCCAACAAATTGCGCAATGTCAGAATATCATGAAACGAAAGGCTTTGATAATTCAGCATCACATCATCAGCGCCCGGCACACCTATCAGGAAGGTAATGCCCGCTGTGCCAAGAAGCACCATCAGGTTATCCATATCATCCTGATCGGCCTCAGCATGGTTGGTGTAACAGGCATCACACCCCATTGGCACACCTAACAGCTTGGCGCAGAAATGGTCTTCCAAACCAGCACGGATAATCTGCTTTCCATCGTACAGATATTCAGGGCCAATAAATCCAACAACTGTATTTACCAGTAAGGGATTATACGCACGCGCAACAGCATAGGCCCGTGCCTCTGCTGTTTGCTGATCCATACCATGATGCGCATTAGCTGAAAGAGCCGCACCCTGACCCGTTTCAAAATACATGACATTCTGGCCAACAGTGCCACGCTTAAGCGCTACCGCAGCATCTTGCGCTTCTGCCAGAATAGAAAGGTTAATCCCAAACCCTTCATTCGCCTTTTGTGTGCCCGCAATAGATTGAAAAACCAGATCTACCGCCCCGCCCTTATTCATAATTTCCAGTGTATTGGTCACATGCGTAAGCACACAAGTCTGGGTAGGGATATCATAACGCTGGCGCGCATGATCTAACATGTCCAGTAAGGCCATGCCATTTGCCACACTATCTGTAGCCGGATTAATGCCGATAACAGCATCCCCCATACCGTACAGCAAACCATCCAGTGTTGATGCAGCAATTCCCTTAAGATCATCCGTGGGATGATTAGGTTGCAAGCGGGAAGACAAACACCCTTCCAAACCAATAGTATTTCTAAAACCTGTGACCACACGAATTTTGCGCGCTACACTCATTAAATCCTGATTGCGCATCAACTTGCTAACTGCCGCAGCCATTTCTGGCGTGATACCCGGCGCAACGGCAGCCAGTGTTGCGGTATCAGCTTCGTGCGAGAGCAGCCAATCCCGAAACTGCCCAACTGTCATATGCGCCAGGGGTGCGAAGGCTTCCTTATCATGCGTATCCATAATAAGGCGCGTCACCTCATCTTCCTCATATGGAACAAGCGCAACGTCCAAAAAGGTCTGCAATGGTAGATCGGCCAAGGCATAACGTGCGGCAATACGCTGCACATCAGACTGTGCTGCAACACCAGCCAACTGGTCTCCCGAGCGTTCGGATGATGCAACTGCCAGCAACGTTTTCAGATCATCGAAGCTGTATGTCTCACCCCCCAGAGTGCAACGATACACCATTGAAGGAACTCCTTAGCTACACGTGAAAGAGATAGGGTTCACTTTCTGCATGCATTAAAATCATATCTACTTCGGAATGATATCATATGGAAATGATTTGCGACTTGACTGCTCGCTACATATTTTTAACATTTCATAACAAAGAAGGCTGCAGATCACACACTCGCTTCAGACAAAGGATTGCAATGTCTCCCCTGCTCGCCTTTTCTGCCTCTGGCGTTATGGCCGCCGCCGCTTCTGGCGCAGAAGGCTTTATTACAAGCCATGGGGGCGATATTGACCGCATTGCTGGCCGAGCGGGGTTGGCTCCGGGCAAATTAGCCCTGCCCACAGATATGCTGAGCCTGAACGCATATTGCCGCCTGTTTACTGAAGCAGCAAAAGAAACACAGCATGGCAATCTGGGTCTGTGGTTTGGGCAGCAGTTTCAACCGCAAACATTGGGGCTGATCGGGTTTGTGGCGCTTCTTTCACCCACGGTAAAAGAAGCCATTCATAATCTTGCAACGCACTTTATTTATCATCAAAGCTGTACGCACACGCGCCTTGTAAGGCAAGGCAATCTATTACAGCTTGAATACGCTATTACAGATCCAACCATTACAGAACGCCGGCAAGATGCAGAACTTACGTTAGGCATGTTCTGCAATGTGTTACGCTATGCTTTAGGGCCTGCGTGGCAGCCTGAAGAAGTGCATTTTGCACATGCGCAACCCGAACAGGCACACGAGCACCAAGATGCCTTTCAGGCAACCGTTCGTTTTAACCGTGCTACCAATGCGCTTGTTTTCCGCGATATTGGTTTGGAACACGCAATGCCGGATGCACAACCGCATACACTGGAAATTGTAAAAGCGTCTCTTATCTCACTCGCCCGCAACGGGCACAGTACACCTCATCCGCACATGTCTTTTAAAGAGCACGTTTTGTTAGCACTTGAGGAGATTTTACCAGAAGGTGGGCATCTCACCCTATTAGCTACACGCATGAATATGCCGGTTTGGACTCTGCAAAGGCGGCTGGCTGACCTTGGAATATCTTATTCTGATTTGATGGAAACCACGCGCTATAAACAGGCATGTGTTTTTCTACAACAACCAGAGCATGACATAAGCCAGATTGCCAGATTATTGGGATATTCTGAAACCAGCGCGTTCAGCAGAGCATTCCGCAAATGGAGCGGCGTTTCCCCACGAGCATGGCGCCAGCAATACATGCCAGCGCCATCCTTCATATAATATCAAAAATTCTTTCTATACCTGCAAAATTATCTATAAAGACTGTCAAAAATACCGCCATTTGAAAAATGGCCTTTTTGCAGTTTTGTCCATCCACCAAGACTTGCAACATCAAATGTCTCCACCTTCGGAAACACCTGCCCATATTCCGCCAACACTGCCGGATCTACCGGACGGAAATAATGTTTGGCACCAATTTTTTGCCCTTCTGGACAAAACAAAAACTCCAGATATGCTTTGGCAACATCTTCTGTGCCATGTGCCTTTACATTTTTATCCACCAAAGAAACAGGAGGTTCTGCAAGAATGGTTTGTGAAGGTACAACAATATCAAACTGATCTGGCCCGATATCTCGAGCGGCCATCAATGCTTCGTCTTCCCACGCCAGCAAAACATCACCCAGATGGCGTTGTACAAAACTGTTTGTTGCACCGCGTGCTCCGGTATCCAAAACGGGAACATGCTTGAATAAGCTTTTTAGATAAGTTTTTGCTGCATCTTCTGAGCCATTATTATGATGCAACGCCCATCCCCACGCGGCCAGATAATTCCAACGGGCACCACCAGATGTTTTGGGGTTAGGTGTAATAACCTGCACACCATCACGCACAAGATCTGGCCAGTCCTTAACGTTTTTCGGATTCCCCTTGCGCACAAGAAAAACGATTGTGCTTGTATAAGGTGTAGAATTATGCGGCAAACGTGTTTGCCAATCTGTAGCAATCAGGCCTTTCTGTGCAAGTAAATCAATATCATAGGCCAAGCCTAATGTGACCACATCTGCTGGCACACCTTCCAGCACAGAACGCGCCTGTGCGCCCGATCCCCCATGCGCTGTTTTAACAGTCACGCTATCTTCCTGGTGTGCCTGATGCCATGTGTTTGCAAAAGCCTTGTCTACTTCAGCATACAGCTCACGCGTTGGATCATAAGATACATTCAGAAGGTTGAAAGAGGCAGCCTGTGCTTGTTGCACATGCATACCCAAAAAGGCGCCGCCCCCTAAAGCCGCGGCTCCAACAAGCAGACGACGACGAGAAAGAGAAAAGTCTTTGTTTTTCATGATTATGAGACCTTCAAACCAGTTTTTCAGAATGCCGCCTGCACACGGCCAACAACTGCATTTCCATCGCGCCCAAATAGATTAACGCCACCTGATACACCCTTGGAACGCGTGACAATAAAGTGTGCGTAATCCAACATCACCTTGATATGCCTATTAGGATACCAGTTGAAACCACCCTGCCAGACTGTTTACTGGTTGCCGTTAACGCCTTCTCCACCCTGATTTTCCGTACCGTACAAGTCTGTCACACTCCAGAGCCCACTTACTTCCAGCGCGCCCCAGTGGCCGGTTGCCGGATCAAAGTCATACGTTACGCCGGGTGTGGTAAACGCTGCTGTTTTCTCACTATAAGATCTTGGTGTGCCCAAAATTGTATAGTTTGCAGCCACATACCACCCATCAAAACCCAAAGATGGGAGGTGAACTGTTTGTGCCTGATGATCACGCTGCACGCCAATATGGTAGTATTCACCCTTCAGCAAAAAGCGCTTCCAACGCAAAGCCAACTGGGGGCCGGCAGCCCAGATTTGCGCAACATCCGTAAGTGCTCCTGATGTGAGCAGACTGGTTTCACCCAGTGGCACTTCCATGTTGTCGGACAATTTCAACTGGCGGTCGCTGCTGTTTTCATTAACCTTGAATACAGAAGTTGCCCCGGCACCCACATGCACATCTATATCTTTTGAAACATAAGGACGACCAGCCGCGCGGATAACTGCACCTGTCTGGCTATCAACTATCGTAGTATCCTTGGAGCGGTCCCCAAATTTCTGACCCGTGAAATATCCTGACACAAGCCAACGTTTTTCGTAATGTTCACCACCAACACTAAAGCGTGCCACACCACCAGCAAGGTTACGTACCAGATCCACAATAGTTGGACGTTCCAGAAACTCGAAAGCTCCTGAACGTTCCGCGCTTTCTTCTTCCATACGCGGCTGAAAATACCCAACAGTTAGCGTTGTATTCCGCAACCCCGTATAGTTCAGATTTGCTTCAAACAAGCCAACAGTTCCATCAACACTGCTGGATCCAAAATCTGGCGTTACGTTAACAACCCAATCTTTATATCTCCAAGAAAGATAGAGCCGCAGGCGACGTGCATTTTGTGTTAATGAATTGAAATTGCCTTTGGTTTCTCCATTTCGTGGAGACATGCCAAAAAAACCGCCCACATCTTCCTGAGCCAGCAAACCAATGGAAAATGCGTAGGCTTTATCATCTGAAGCAATAGTTGGCCGCCCTTTTGGAAAACCAACTTGAATGCCACCAATATGAACTGTTTCTTTCTTTGCCGAAGCAGCCTTGAACTCTGCCCACGAAGCAACAGGGCCTTCAGGCAAAGCCGGGTGCGCTTCCGTCCCGGTGCGGGGGCCATGATGCACGGGGCGAGAAGGTTCTTCTGCGAACACAGGCTGGGGCTCTTCTGGCCCAGCAGCCACAAGATGTGGGGGTGAGGCACCAGATGATACTACCTTGGTGGTATTTCCCTTACCCTGTGCAACGTGCTCATACCGTGCAACACGCATTTGCAGGCGATGAATTTCACCCTGCATGTCACGGCGCATCATGGCCATTTCACGCCGCAAGGCCGCAACTTCAGCCTCTGATGTTTCTGCATGTAATACGCATGGAAAAAACAGACCTGATATGGCTGTTGTCAGCAAAAAACCAGAGCGAACGGAACCAGTCATTAAGCGCCCCCAACAACCCCTTTGGTTGTTTTTAACCCACATGGGAAATACTTGTTGTTTTACTTGAATACGATTTTACGTATATTATTTCGAACCAAGAACTATTTAGCTTGCAGCACCCCTTCCTGTCAAAACATAAAACACTGTTTAGAAAGGTTTTTATTACTGCTTACATACAATAGATAGACTAGGCCGTGGCAATATACACAAACCTAATTTTTAAGCGTGCATACTACCCCGCCCCTGGCCAACACGACGAAACACGCACGCAACAGACAACATTGGATTATCTGTCTGCGTAAATCTGCTGTTATGTAAAGATTTTACGCTTTCATGCGCCGCATAAAAACGACGCGTAGAACGGTCTGCTTCCAGAATAACAGTACCTAAAAAAGTACCATTTACTTCGATAATCTGAGATTCCAGCATTTGAATGCCTCTGGATAAAGAACACACCCAGCCGGCAACTTATTATCCGGCTAGATCAGAAAAAGAAAACAGGCGCATATTTAGGCGCCTTGGCTGCACGACATCGAACCGCACAGCACATTCGTAAACAAACCGGATACATATGCGCATCACCCTTTGTGATTCTGACGCGTTGTAACTTGGGAGACATTATGAGCAAACACACAACCGCGCAATAATAAACCATGAAAAATGGTTATTTTTTTTAACAACAAAAATTTGTGCATGTTAATTTTTCTTTATTAATCAATATACTAATAAAAATTCCTCGCTTATAAAAATTTTTCCATCACCGATCATAACCCTACAGAATCGCAGAAAACTTTTAACACGTATATTTTTCGTATTTTGTTATTTCCAGCGATGGGATAGGTTTTAATAACATCAGCGTAAGGAAAGGCTCTGAAGACCCAGCATGGTTTGACCCACAGAGTATGCCGCATGGCATATTCCATTTTCAAAACAAATCATACGTATAACGTGCCTCCACGATGGATTTATCTGCTTGCCTATGTTTTTTCTGCGCCGCCATACTCTGCCCGGCTTTCCGCTTACCTTTGGCATCACGCTTTTATGGGTAGGATTGCTTGTTATTCTGCCCCTGCTAGCCCTTATTGTACGCCCTTGGCAGGATGGTACGGCTGCCATCTTGCAAACCCTGCATGATACCCGGGTATTTGCAGCCTTTCGTGTCAGCTTTGGTTGTGCGCTGTTTGCTGCTTTGCTTGATCTGCCCTTAGGCATTTTGTTGGCGTGGACATTGGTAAGGCTTCGTCCACCGGGTTACAAAATCATCAATGCATGCATTGATCTACCTTTTGCTATCCCCACAGCAGTAACAGGCATTACGCTTGCCACTTTGTACGGACCCAATGGCTGGATGGGAAAGCTGTTAGTACATGCAGGCCTACAAGTAGCCTTTACGCCAACCGGTATTGTCATTGCCCTCATGTTTGTGGGCCTACCGTTTCTGGTACGTACTATTGAGCCTGTATTACAGAATTTTCCATCAGAGGTAGAAGAAGCAGCCTTCTTGCTTGGGGCTACACCTTTTCAGAAATTTTACCGTGTCATTCTACCAGCCATTCTTCCCGCAACATTAAGCGGGTTTGGGTTAGCCTTTGCCCGCTGCATTGGTGAATACGGCTCCGTTATTTTTATTGCTGGCAATCAGCCTTTCCGCAGTGAAATCGTCCCCCTGCTCATTGTTATGCGCCTGCAGGAATTCGATTATTCTGGCGCAACAACTATTGCTGTGATGCTGCTGCTAACCGCTTTGATTTGCCTAGGAGGTGTAAGTTTCTTGCGTCTACGCGTTTCACGCGGGCTTGTTATGGAAGATGTCAAATGACAACCACGCGCTTTTCCATAAGCCGCCTTATTCTCTGCGGGTGCAGTTATGCTGTTGTGCTGCTTATGCTTCTGCTACCGCTTGTGCTCATTTTTACAGAAGCACTCAGGCAAGGGGTACATGCTGCCGTATCTGCATTGCTGGAACCAGACGCTCTGTCTGCTATGCGGTTAACCGCGTTTGTTACTGTAATTGTTACCGTTACAAACACTCTCGGCGGTATTGCCGCAGCATGGTGCCTGACAAAATATTCTTTTATGGGCAAACGCTTTCTCATCACGCTGATAGAGCTTCCTATCAGCGTGTCTCCCGTCATTGCTGGCCTGATATGGCTTTTGCTGTTTGGGCAGGAAGGCTGGTGGGGCAATTGGTTAGCTGCCCATAATATGCAAATTGCCTTTGCTGTGCCTGGCATCGTGCTGGCCACCCTGTTTGTTACCTTCCCTTATGTCACGCGCACTCTTATGCCCTACATGGAACAACAAGGACGCGATGCAGAAGAAGCGGCATTTTTGCTAGGTGCAAATTTCTGGCAAACCTTGTGGCAAGTTACCCTGCCAGATGCGCGCTGGGCGCTACTATCTGGCATTCTGCTTACCACTGCCCGTGCCATTGGTGAGTTTGGGGCCGTTTCTGTTGTTTCAGGCCATATCCCAGGCGTTACAGAAACGATGCCGCTGCATATCGAAACACTTTATAATGGATACCAAACAGTAGCCGCCTTCAGCATGGCCGCACTTCTTGCCCTATGTGCCATGAGCACAGTTCTGCTTCGCACAATATTTGAGCATTCTTTTAGGAAACAGCCTTCATGAGCGTTAACCTGCACTCTTTTACACAATATGCTCCTGGTTCCTCCCGCAAGATTTTGGATGATATTAATCTGACAGTTGAAGACGGTGCCTTTATTGCATTGGTTGGCCCTTCTGGCGCTGGCAAAACATCTTTACTCCGCGCTATTGGCGGCCTCTCCCCAGTATATGAAGGGCAGTTATTGATTGATGACCTCCCCATCGGTCATTCTGATCTTCCAAAACGTAAAACTGGCTTTGTTTTCCAGAACTATGCACTGTTCAGGCATATGAGTGTGGCGCGCAATATTTCCTTTGGGCTTGATGTTTTACCACGCAAGCAGCGCCCAGATCGCGCAGCTATTGCAGCCCGCGTACAAGATCCTCTGGAACTTATTCAACTTCCACATTTGGCAGATGCCCGTCCAGATCAGCTTTCTGGTGGGCAACGGCAACGCGTTGCCTTGGCACGCGCTCTTGCAACAGAACCTAAGCTGCTCCTGTTGGATGAACCATTTGGAGCACTGGACCCGATTGTACGCCGCACCATCCGCCGCTGGTTAAGAGAACTGCATGATAAGCTGGGGCTTACTACCATTCTGGTTACGCACGATCATGAAGAAGCCCTGGATATTGCAGACAGACTTGTAGTCATGCAAGACGGCCGCATTGTGCAGGATGCTGATGCCGGCACGCTCAACACATCTCCGCAAACACCGTTTGTCATGCAGTTTCTGGGTGAAACACTGGAATTTGCAGGAGAAATACAGAATGGGCAGTTTATCCCTGAAAATACTGATGCCCTGCCATTTCCGGTAACTGACAAGATTGGCAAAACAACAGTATTTATCCGCCCTTGCGATGTGCTGTTTGTAAGCGGCAAAGGTGCTGCTCATATTCTTTCTCGCAGCCGCAACCCCAATGGGCTGTATCACTATGCTGTGCAGACCACCCAAAAGGTACTTGATATTACAACACCAATGCCAACAGAAATTTCTGAAGGTGAACAATTCGGGTTGGACATTTCACACGGCAAAATCTTCTCAAATCTTCCGTAAGATAAGGTTCTACCTATAAGCTGGATTGACAGCGCAGATTTTATATGTTGCGTTAAAATAACGGTTGATATGCAAGAACTTAGATAACCTTTTGCATTTCTGTATAAATTGATTCTGTATTTTCAATTTATTGTGAAAGTACAGAATTTCTATCTGCATGGAATGTTTGTATGCCCGACAAAACCTCCACTCCGCACGCAACGCCATCACATACATCAGAAGGTTATCATCGCGCTCTCAATAAACGGCAGATTCAGATGATCTCCATTGGGGGCGCTATTGGTACTGGCTTGTTTTTAGGCGCAGGTGGACGTCTGCAAGCAGTAGGGCCTTCGTTGGCTCTTATTTACTTGGTATGCGGGATTTTCTGTTTTCTCATGCTGCGTGCTTTGGGTGAGTTGGTCATGTATCACCCAACCAGCGGTAGCTTTGTTTCCTATACCTTAGAATTTCTAGGCCCCAAGGCATCTTACATTGCTGGTGCCATGTCTTTTTTCAACTGGGCTATGACAGGCATTGTCGATATCACCGCCGTAGCGCTTTACATGCACTTCTGGGGCACTTTTGCGCATATGCCCCAATGGGTATTTGCCATGCTGGCACTCTTGCTCATAACTGGCATGAACCTGATTGGCGTGAAATGGTTTGGGGAAATGGAGTTCTGGTTTTCCCTTATCAAAATTGTAGCGCTGGTTCTCTTTCTGATTATCGGAAGCGCTATTTTGGGCCTGCGTGTACCCATAGATCATCACACAACCGGTTTGAACCTGATTACACAGCATGGCGGCTTGTTCCCTCATGGCATCTTGCCTGCACTGGCACTCACTCAAGGGGTTATTTTTGCCTATTCAGGTATAGAAATGATCGGTACTGCCGCTGGTGAATGTCAGGATGTGCGCACCGTTCTGCCCACTGCCATCAATAACGTAATGTGGCGCATTGCTATTTTTTATGTTGGCACTGTTACTCTGCTGGTTCTTCTGCTGCCTTGGTCTGCTTATCAGGCAGGCACCAGCCCATTTGTGACATTTTTCTCCCATCTGGGTATATCGGGCGTGGATTCCATTATGAACATTGTGGTGCTTACGGCAGCGCTCTCCAGCCTGAACTCTGGCCTGTATTCCACCGGTCGTGTTCTACGCGCTCTGGCACTTAATGGCTCCGCTCCGCGTTACCTTACGCATATGAGCAAACAATCCGTTCCTTCTGCCGCCATTCTCACAACTGTAGGTATCTATCTTGTTGGCGTTTTTCTGAACTATTTGCTGCCTTCGCAAATCTTTGAAATTGTTCTTAATCTGGCCTCTCTGGGGATTATCAGCACATGGTGCTTTATCCTGCTCAGCCAGATCAAGCTACGGCAAGCCATCAACGCAGGCCGCATTGCCCCTACCGGATTTGCCATGCCAGGTGCGCCATTTACATCTTGGGCAACCATTTTGTTTTTTTGCAGCATCATTGTGCTTATGGCATTTGATTACCCAACAGGATCATTCTCTGTGGCCTGTATTCCTATTCTGGCCATCATCCTATTTGTGGGCTGGAAGGCCTTCAGCCACAAACCCATTCATCTTGTTCCTCCCACACAATCTTCCATCACCCTGACAGATGATTTACTGGGAACATCAGATACTCCAAACAAGCAGGGTTAGCCGCCTTACCCAACTTATTCTTATGGTGCATCCTGTCCTGCAGGCTTTCTTCTTGAGATGAAACGGGCATCACCGTAATATATCCTTGACTGAAAGCGTGGTATTTTACCCGTGAACGATGCAATATTTATAGTAAGGTGGCCGTAAATGGAGTGGACCGAAGAAATTATCGCCCAGCTCAAGGCATTATGGGCGGAAGGTCTTTCAACGGCAGAAATTGGTAGGCGTCTTTCCATCACCAAAAATGCGGTTGTCGGAAAGGCGCATCGTTTGGGATTGCCGCCACGGCCATCCCCCATTCGACGGAATGCCAAGCCCAAAACTGCAGAAAAGGCCGATACTCCCGCAGCAGCCACTCCGGCTACGGCACAAACGGCAGCACCTGCCCAGCCTGTAAAACAGGCCGAAGCACTTCCTATGGGTGAAACAGAAAAACAGCCATCTGCACTGCCAGTTCCTGCACGTTCTACACCACCGGCTGCAACCGCTGCCCCTGCGGCAGAAGAAAAACCTGCAAAAAAGGAAAAACCTGCGGCTTCAAGCAAAAGCAAGCCCAAGGCCCCTTTGCGCAGTATTTCTGATCCAGAACCACAAAAACGCCGTGGCCCATCTTGCTGCTGGCCGATCGGAGACCCAGGCACACCGGGCTTCCATTTTTGTGGTGCCACCCCGATACCGGGCAAACCATATTGTGAGGAACATGCGCAGATTGCCTATGTAAGGCTGCGCGACAGGCGCGATAACGTCGCCTAAATCTTATTTTTCTAAAATCAATAAACCCCATCCCCTGAAGGCCTTATAAAATAAGCCTTCAGGGGCAAGTCAGGGGCGTTATAATCAGCCTTCGGCTGCTGCTGGCTTTTCTGGTGCGGGCGCTGCTGAAGAAGGCTTAGAAGCAGAATCACCGCTCAGCATTTCCAACTGACCAGTAATCTGGCCACCATCTTCAACCTTCAGGCGGTGGCAGGCTGCCTTGCCAAGCAAGCGGCCACTGCCCTGTAGTGTCAAGCTACCACGAGCGGTCAGCGTGCCATCAACAGTGCCAGCAATTTCTGCATTTTCCACTTCCACACCACCGCGGAACAAGCCACCGGGCTTAACCACCAGTTCCTTGGCCGTAATCATGCTGGATTCAACAGTGCCTTCAACCACAAGGCGTTCTGCGTCCTGCACCGTTCCCTGCACACTAATGCCACGCCCAACCACCAAAGTGCGCTGTTCCGGCTCATCCTTTTTAGGCTGCTGAGGTTGCTGCGGCATGCCACGCGCTGCTGCCGCACCCGGAAAAGGCGGCATACCAGCACCGGAAGGAAGAGGGGAACCGGAAGGAAGAGGCGCACGACCCATGGATGAGGTCTCCTTTACTGTATCTGTCTCAGGGCGGGGCGCAGGTTTTGCTGGCGTTCCCGCTGGATTAGAAGAAAAAATGGAACCAAACCCGCCAGCGGAACGCTGCGCGCCCGCCTGACTGGCGGAACCAGACTGCTCAGATGGCCGATTATCTTCGGGCTTACGTCTTTTAAACAAGAAAATCCCCCGCCTTGCTGGCTGTTCACTATTGGACGGGCCCCACTGCTCAAGCACCCGCCCGCATCAAACCGTCTCGCCATGTGCTTATTTTCTTATACAGCCAGGCGGTTCTGCGGCAAGCATTCCATAAGCCCTAGTGTTGCCCTTTTTATGGCAGCACTGTAGCGAAACAGCTGGTATGTGAAATTTTTCAGGAAAATCTGCCGCTATCATGACTGTTTCAGATGTAAAATATGACATCCTCGGCATTGGTAATGCCATTACGGATATTCTTGCCCGTGTAGAACCCGCTTTTCTGCAAAAACAAGGCTTAACCCCCGGCAGCATGACGCTGATTGATGCTGACCGTGCTAACACATTGCAGGCTCTTCTTGCTCCAGAACAGATTATGGGCGGTGGTTCTGTGGCAAATAGCTGTGTTGTGGCTGCTCAGTTTGGCGCACGCGTTGCTTATCTGGGCAAAGTTGCGCGCGATGATGCAGGTAAGCAATTTACCGAAGATATGCGTGGCAATGGCATTACCTTTCCATCTGCACCGTTGAACACGCAGGTTTTTGATAATCTGCCAACAGCACGTTGCATTGTTATGGTTACGCCAGATGGGCAGCGCACCATGGCAACCTATCTGGGCGCATGCACCTGTTTTACGCCAGAAGATGTACTGCCAGACATGATTGCAGACTCCAGCATTGTGTATCTGGAAGGGTATCTGTTTGATCCACCGCATGCGCAAGAAGCATTCCGCCGTGCAGCAGCTCTGGCGCACGCAGCTGGGCGCAAAGTAGCTCTTTCTCTTTCAGACCCATTCTGCGTTGGTCGTCACCGTCAGGCTTTTTTAGATCTGGTGAAGGGCCATGTGGACATTCTCTTTGCCAATGAGGATGAAATCTGCGCTCTGTACGAAACAGAAAACTTTGACATTGCCGCACGCCATACCGCACAAGACACAACCTTTGCAGCACTCACACGCTCCGGCTTAGGAAGTGTTGTGCTACATGATGGACAAATGACCAAGGTTGCCCCTGTACCAACTCAGGTCGTGGATACAACAGGGGCTGGGGATGCCTACGCTGCCGGCTTTATGGCAGGCCTGACATCTGGCCGGACATTGCCAGAATGTGGCCGTCTGGCTTCAGTCGCGGCTTCTGAAATTATCTCACACTACGGCGCACGCCCACTTTCCAACCTCTGGGAAGAAATGGGCTTTTAAGCCTAACAGCTTCGTACCTTCTGCTTTTATTAAGCAGAAGGTACATCCGTATTCTGTGGAATAGCCACAACGCGGCCAGACTTTACGCAAAGTGCTATTTTTCCTTCACACAAAGCCTGTGCTGTTTCACCAAACACCTTACGCCGCCACCCAGCCAACACAGCATGTGGCTGAGAAGGATCAAGCGCCAAGGCATCCAGATCGTCTGTTGATGCCACCAAGCGCGGCGCTACATCATGCTTTTCACAGCAAGATGTTAAAAGCACCTTCAACAATGCCACCAACGATGCAGAAGGCCTTGGTGTATCCTTGCTCTTGTTACGTGGAGAACGTGGCAGTTCCGAATCTGGCAAAGCCTGCGCCTGCTTGATAGCTTGCAACAAAGCCTGCCCTGTGCGTCCTTCTGCCAACCCACGAGAAACACCGCGAACACGGGTTAAAGCTTCGGATGTTGCCGGAGTCGTTGCCGCAATTTCCAGCAGGCTTTCATCTTTTACAAGCCGTTGGCGCGGAACATTTACGCGCTGGGCTTCACGTTCGCGCAAGGCGGCAATAGCACGCAAGACAGCAAGCATACGCCGATTGTTGGTGCGCGCGCGCAAACGCTCCCACTGTTTTTCTGGGTCAGGGCGAAATGTAGCGGGATCTTCCAGCTCGGCCATTTCAGCCGCAACCCAATCCAGACGCTGTTCCTGCTCCAGTTTTTTAACAAGCCGCTCATAAACCAACCGCAGCCACGTAACATCCCCCGCAGCATATGTAAGCTGGGCTGGAGATAGAGGACGCACAGACCAATCTGTAAAGCGATGGCTTTTATCAATCATATGTCCGGTTAAAGAACCAACCAGACTGTCATACCCTACCTGATCCCCAAAACCGGCAACCATTGCCGCAACTTGTGTATCAAAAAGGGGTGTTGGCAACGCATCAAACAGATGCAGAAAAATTTCCAGATCCTGCCGAGCAGCATGAAATACCTTCAGCACCGACGTATCTGCAAAAAGATTTTTCAGCGGAGTAAGATCAATACCTTCAGCCAGCGCATCTATCAGCACGATATCATGAGTCGCGCCAATCTGAACCAGACAGAGTTCTGGCCAGTATGTTTGCTCCCGCATAAACTCCGTATCAACCGTTACGAAGCTTTCGTTATGAAAGGGTGCAAGAGCCGCCTCTAACTCCTGAGTAGAGGAAATAAGGCGCGCGGGAGGGAATTCAGGTGTTGCTGATCTGGCCATGTTTTTCTTCTTACATCCAGACCGTTAGAAAAAGAAGTGACCAAACGTTACACGTGAAACTTGACGAACAAGCCAACTCGCGGAACATCTGCAAAAAACCACATGTGCAGGAGCACAAAATGACCTCAACCGATGATGGCCGCGACCAGTTGACCCAGCTTGGAAAGCAAGTTGCTGCCCCACAAAGCCCAGAAGAAGCCATTCTGGAACGCGTGCCTGCCCCTTATCCAGACAAACACTATCTGGTACGCTTTACTGCTCCAGAATTTACGTCGCTTTGCCCCATTACCGGCCAGCCGGACTTTGCGCATATTGTTATTGATTATGTGCCGGATAAATGGATTGTAGAAAGCAAATCACTCAAACTGTATCTAACCAGCTTTCGTAACCACGGCGCTTTCCATGAAGCTTGCTCCATCCAGATTGCAAATACTCTTGTTGAAAGGTTAGCACCCCGCTGGCTGAGAATAGGTGCTTACTGGTATCCTCGCGGTGGCATTCCCATTGATGTATTCTGGCAAACGGGTGAACCACCTGCTGGCGTATGGGTTCCTGAACAAGATGTGCCCACCTATCGTGGGCGCGGCTAATTAGGCATAAAAAAAGCCACCATATAGGTGGCTTTTTTTATAACATTTCCAACAATCTTAGCTAGCAGGAGAGCCTGCCTCGATTTCAGCACGTACAGCCTGAATTTGATCCTGCAGCACGCTCAAACGGGTTGTATCCGTTTTATCTGCCTGATCCCAAGCTTCAGACAATGCCTCCAGCTGAGCTGTCGCATTATCGATAGAAATTTCGCTTACCGGCACAGCCTTGTCAGCCAGTACGGTGCAGCGTGTGGGAGTAATGTCTGCAAAGCCACCGCCAACAAAGTAGCGATCCTTCACTGTATCCCCTTCATACAGGGCAACAATACCACCACGCAGAAGAAGCATCATGGGTGCCCGTTCTGGCATGGCGGCAATATCACCTTCCATACCAGGCAGAACAGCCATATCTACTTCACGCGACACCAGAACCTTTTCAGGACTGATTATCTCAATCTGGATCGGCATGAATGCGCTCCTTCCCGAAGTCGGTTATTAAACCGACTCTCTCATTTTTTCTGCTTTGGCAACAACGTCTTCGATAGAACCTACCATGTAGAAGGCAGCTTCTGGCAGATCGTCATATTCACCAGCACAGATGGCTTTAAAGGAACGCACAGTATCAGCCACGGAAACCAGCTTACCCGGTGCACCTGTAAATACTTCTGCCACATGGAACGGCTGAGACAGGAAGCGCTGGATACGACGGGCGCGTGCCACGACCAGCTTATCGTCTTCAGACAGTTCATCCATACCCAGAATGGCGATGATGTCCTGCAAAGATTTGTAGGTCTGCAGAATACGCTGCACTTCACAAGCCACATCGTAATGTTCCTGACCAACAATCTGCGGGTCCAGAGCACGTGATGTGGAATCCAGCGGATCCACAGCAGGGTAAATACCCATTTCTGCAATTGAACGGTTAAGAACCGTAGTTGCATCCAAGTGGGCAAAAGTTGCGGCTGGAGCGGGGTCAGTCAAGTCATCGGCTGGCACGTACACGGCCTGCACAGACGTAATGGAACCCTTTTTGGTGGACGTAATACGTTCCTGCAGTGCACCCATTTCCGTAGCCAGCGTAGGCTGATAACCCACAGCAGAAGGAATACGACCCAGCAGAGCGGACACTTCCGAACCAGCCTGCGTAAAGCGGAAAATGTTATCAACGAAGAACAGAACGTCCTGATTTTCTTCGTCACGGAAATATTCAGCCAGTGTCAGACCCGTCAGAGCAACACGAGCACGTGCACCCGGCGGTTCGTTCATTTGCCCGAACACAAGCGCCACTTTGGAGCCTTCGGTAGAACCGTTTTCACCCAGCTTAATAACGCCAGCATCCTGCATTTCGTAATACAGGTCGTTCCCTTCACGGGTACGTTCACCAACACCAGCAAATACAGACACACCACCGTGCGCCTTTGCGATATTGTTAATCAGTTCCTGAATAATAACGGTCTTGCCCACACCGGCACCACCGAACAGGCCGATCTTACCACCTTTAAGGTAGGGGCAAAGCAGATCAACAACCTTAATACCGGTCATCAGGATTTCTGATGCGGCAGCCTGATCTTCGAAGGAAGGTGCCTGACGGTGAATAGGGGCACGACGAGAGGTCGGGATAGGACCTTTTTCGTCAATCGGCTCACCAATAACGTTCAGGATACGGCCAAGTGTTTCCGGACCAACCGGCACAGTAATCTGTGCGCCTGTATCAGCCACTTCTGCACCACGGACCAAACCGTCTGTGCTGTCCATGGCAATGCAGCGCACTTCGTGCTCACCAATTTCCTGGGCAACTTCCAGCACCAGTGTCTGATCACCAAGCTTGACGTGCAAGGCATTCAGAATTTTAGGCA
Organism: Acetobacter ascendens; assembly: GCF_001766235.1. NCBI lineage: Bacteria > Pseudomonadati > Pseudomonadota > Alphaproteobacteria > Acetobacterales > Acetobacteraceae > Acetobacter > Acetobacter ascendens. Next base: position 2,616,681 of record NZ_CP015164.1, on the reverse strand, counting down.
GTTCACCTTCGAACTGCACGTCAACAACCGGGCCCTTAATCTCGGTAATGCGGCCAACTGCATTGGTCTTCGTGGCCGCAGGGGCCTGGGTCTGGGTTGTGGTATCCGACATGGGTCAGCTCCTGCGGGGCAAACGAGCGGGCTCAGACAGCCTGTGCGCCCGAAATGATTTCGATCAATCCGTTAGTAATGTTTGTCTGGCGGGTTCTGTTATAAACCTTGCTCAGACTATCAATGGAACGGCCAGCATTACGCGTAGCGTTATCCATTGCCGTCATACGGGCACCGTTTTCGCCCGCTGCGGTTTCAAGCAGCGAAGCATAAATCTGAACCTGCAGATTGCGCGGCAGCAGCATTTCCAGCAGCGTTGCTTCATCTGGTTCAAATTCATACAGAGCCACATCATTAGATGCCGCAGCAGGTTTTTCTTCTGCCTCATCCATAACCATGGGCACCAGCTGCTGACATGTCGGCACCTGTGTCATCGCGTTTTGAAACTTGTTGAACACAAGGGCACAGACATCAATTTCTCCCGCTTCCAGCAGGGTGTTGATTTTTTCACCCAGATTGCTGGCAGCAGAAAAAGGTACTTCCTTACCGCTAACGCCAATAACCTTATCAATGATAAGATCAGCATAATCACGAGAAAAGAAGTTAAACGCGCGGCGACCAACAGGTAGCAACTTTACCGTTTTGCCTTCAGACTGAAGACGACGGATTGTCTGCACTGTTAAGCGATGCACATTGGAGTTAAAACCGCCACAAAGCCCACGGTCACTGGTCAAAGGCACCAACAGATGCACTTTATCCTGACCTGTGCCTGCCAAAAGGCGCGGACCACCGTCCTCACCTTTTGTTGCAGCAGCAAGCTCACCTAGCATACGGCGCATGGCTGCTGCATAGGGACGTGCGGCTTCCGCACTAGCCTGAGCCCGCCGCAGCTTGGCAGCCGCCACCATTTTCATGGCGCTCGTGATCTTCCGTGTCGATTTGATACTTCCGATACGCGCGCGGAGTTCCTTCAGGGAAGCCATTGGACGATTCTACCCTCTTAGCCGGCAAAGTTGCGGTTGAAGGTTGTCAGGTATTCTGTCAGGCGCGCTTCCAAATCTTTGGAAATGGCCTTTTCCTTTTTAATGGTATCCAGAATATCTTTACCTGCGCTGCGCACATCGTTCAGCAACGCACGTTCCCAACTCACAACCTTATCGACAGCAATACCATCAACAAAACCACGGGTGCCGGCAAAGAGCACAACAACCTGTTCTTCAACGGTAAGTGGAGAAGACTGGCTCTGCTTCAGCAACTCAACCAGACGGGCACCACGTGCCAGCATCTTTTGGGTTGCCGGATCAAGGTCAGATGCAAACTGGGAGAACGCAGCCATTTCACGATACTGCGCTAGTTCCAGCTTAATCTTACCTGCAACCTGCTTCATGGCTTTGATCTGTGCGGCAGAACCCACACGAGACACAGAACCACCCACGTTTACCGCAGGACGAATACCGCGATAGAAGAGGTCGGTTTCAAGGAAGATCTGACCATCTGTAATGGAAATAACGTTTGTGGGAATATAGGCGGAAACGTCACCAGCCTGTGTTTCAATAACAGGCAGAGCCGTGAGCGAACCAGCGCCATATTCATCAGACATCTTCGCAGCGCGTTCCAGCAAACGGGAATGCAGGAAGAACACGTCACCCGGATAAGCTTCACGACCTGGCGGACGACGCAGCAACAAGGACATCTGGCGGTAAGCCACAGCCTGCTTGGAAAGATCATCGTAGCAGATCAGGGCATGCATGCCGTTATCGCGGAAGTATTCACCCATTGCGCAAGCGGCATAAGGTGCCAGATACTGCAGCGGAGCTGGATCAGATGCGGTAGCGGCAACGACGATGGAGTATTTCATCGCGCCTTTTTCTTCCAACAGACGCACAAGCTGTGCAACCGTGGAACGCTTCTGACCAATAGCAACGTAAATGCAGTAAAGTGACTTTTTGTCGTCACCTTCATCGTTCACGGTTTTCTGGGCAAGGATAGTGTCTGTCAGAATGGTGGTTTTACCGGTCTGACGGTCACCAATCACCAGTTCACGCTGACCGCGACCAACCGGCACGAGAGCGTCAATGGCTTTAATGCCAGTCTGCATGGGTTCATGCACGGACTGACGTGGCATAATGCCCGGCGCCTTCACTTCAGCGCGGCGCAGTTCAACGTCTGTCAGCGGGCCTTTACCGTCAATCGGGTTACCCAGACCGTCAACAACGCGGCCTAGCAGGCCCTTACCAACGGGAACGCTCACCACCATACCGGAACGGGTGACGGTATCACCTTCACGGATATTGGTGTCATCACCGAAAATAACGATACCGACGTTATCGCTTTCCAGGTTCAGGGCCATGCCCTTCTGACCGGCGGTCGGAAAGTCCACCAGTTCGCCTGACATTACATTCTGTAGGCCGAACACACGGGCAATACCGTCTCCGACAGACAGAACCGTGCCGGTTTCGACAACATCAGATTCCTTATCGAACGAGGCAATCTGCTGCTTGAGGATATCCGAAATCTCTGCGGGACGGATTTCCATCACGCGGCTCCCTTCATGGCGTAATGCAAACGAAACAGGCGAGTCTTAAGGCTGGCGTCATAAAGCTTTGCCCCCACCCGCACGACCAAACCGCCGAGGAGGGAGGAATCGACACGCTCGCGAATATTGATACGGGAGTATCCAGCTTCCGCCAGCCGTGCCTGCACTTGGGCACGCTGCTCAGGCGTAAGCGGATAAGCGCTGGCAACTTCTGCCACCACTTCACCCCGGCGGGAAACGGCCAGCGCATCAAGCGCAGCCAGAATCCGGCGCAAAACAGACAGGCGGCGGTTATCAGCCACAACACCTACAAAATTACGAAGAGTCTGCCCGAACCCCTGCGCCTCAAGCACAGCCAAAACGGCTTTGCGAGATACAAGAATATCAAGACGCCTGTCTTCCAGGACCGTGCGCAAAGGCGCACTTTCATCAATCAGGCGCGCAAGAGCGGCACCTTCATCAAGCACTGCATCCAACTGGCGCTGTTCGGCTGCAAGATCATAAAGCGCCGTTGCATAACGGCCTTCAAGACCATTGGAAGCAAAAGCAACCGGTTGTGCTGTCGTTACGCCCGAGGCCACCACTCTTTTGGTTCTTTCCTTCTGTGCGCGCCGGCATTCCACACTAACAAACTCTGACGGTGCCGCAGCTTATCCGTTAAAGGTTTTACAGCACGCAACCATCGGCGCGGCCTCTAGCATGCTCATCAGCCCCACGCAACATCCCTGACGCGCCATTTTTATTTCCACACCCGTTTGCACCACCAAAAGCGTGCAAAAACAGGCTATAAACCACCACAAACCACGAAACACAAAAAGACGCCAGATGCGTAATAAAAAACTCACCCCACCATCCACTGATGGGATGCAGGATTTTGGTCTGCTTAAAATTTTTGGGGAAGGTAAATTATGGAGCGGACAGAGGGAATCGAACCCTCCTCAGTAGCTTGGAAGGCTACTGCATTACCACTATGCTATGCCCGCATACTCCATATATTTCTGCCACTAACTGCAAAGATGATATTTTGCAAGTTTGAAGATGAAATTTTTAATCTTCTGCTAAAAAAGGGCAGGCATTTGTTGTTTGCCTCTTGACTTTAAGCCCGCAACATATTTTCTTCCGCCACCTGCAAAGGCTGCTGTTAAGTGGCTGGTCAGGCTGACGGTTATCCGTTATAGCATTGATCCAGCTACGGCAGACAGGCTGTAGGGGTGTAGCTCAATTGGCTAGAGCGCCGGTCTCCAAAACCGGAGGTTGTGGGTTCGAGACCCTCCACCCCTGCCAGGTTCAAGATTGCAGGTTCTGCGCCGTAGTTTCCGCTTTGTTTTTCTAAGTTTCAACGCGGAAATCCTGTGCGGAATGTGTGGTGTATTCAGGACTGCCGCCGGAAAATATCCGGTTTTCGTGCAGTGTAGAAAGGGTGGTTCGTGTCGTTCAGTCCCGGTAAGTTCCTGCATGATGTGCGTGCCGAGGCGGAACGGGTCACATGGCCCACCCGCCGTGCTACCTTGGTAACCACGGGCGCCGTTTTGGCCATGGCAGGCATGGCATCCATCTTTTTCTTTTTTGTTGACCAGCTGATCGGTCTCGGTGTGCGTCAACTTTTCGGGCTGGGAGGCTAACGACATGGCCAAGCGCTGGTATGTGGTTCACGTCTATTCGGGCTTCGAAAAGAAAATTGCCCAGCACATCCGCGAAGAAGCGGAACAGAAGGGACTGAGCGACCATATTGATGAAATTTTGGTGCCTTCTGAGGAAGTCATTGAAGTGCGTCGTGGCCAGAAGGTGAATACGGAACGCAAGTTCTTCCCCGGTTACGTGCTCGTCAAAATGGAAATGACCGACGAAACATGGCATCTGGTCAAGGATACCCCAAAGGTTACGGGTTTTCTTGGAACCAGAAATCGCCCCACCCCCATTTCTGCTGCTGAAGCTGAACGCATTATCAAGCAGACAGAAGAAGGTGTGCAACATCCTCGCTCTGCCGTTTCGTTTGAAGTGGGTGAGCAGATTCGTGTGGCGGATGGTCCATTCACATCCTTCAATGGTGTGATTGAAGAAGTGGACGAAGAAAAAGGCCGCTTGAAAGTGAGCGTCTCTATTTTCGGGCGTTCTACACCGGTAGATCTGGAATACAATCAGGTGGAAAAGCTGTAAAATCAGCTTTTCTATCCGAAAGAACTCAAAGGCGGCCTTGGTGCCGCCTTTTTTATTGCCTTAACCCAGACTTGCTGTTTGCACTCTTCCCCTCTGCATAAAAAACCGCTGTAATCCCGCCCTTGGCCTCACAACTCATGGAGTTATCATGCCCTCTGCTTCCACGCCCCAACTGCGAGGAATGGCCCTTCTTAATAATGCGCACCTGAACAAGGGCACGGCGTTTACCGAGGAAGAGCGCCGCCTTTATGGGCTGGAAGGACTATTACCCACACAGGTTGAAAACCTAGATAGGCAGGTAGAACGTATCCACCGCCATCTTGAGGCCAAACCCAGCAATCTGGAACGCTACATCTATCTTAGTGGCCTACGCGATCAGAACGAAACCCTGTTTTACAAGGTTTTGATGTCTAACCCGGCCCGATTCGTGCCGATTGTATACGCGCCCACACTGGCCGCCGTATGCCAGCAATTCAGCCACATCTATCGCCGCCCCCGCGGCATGTATATCAGTTTGGATATGCGTGGCCGTATTAAGGACGTGCTGCACAACTGGCCTATGGATAATGTGCGCTTCATGTGTGTGACCACAGGCGGCCGTATTCTTGGGTTGGGTGATATTGGCGTAAACGGCATGGGTATCCCTATTGGCAAACTGGATCTGTACACGGCTTGCGGTGCAGTGCCCCCCGATTCGCTTCTGCCGGTGCAGCTTGATATTGGCACCACAAACAGCGCCCTAAGAGCTGACCCTCTGTATCTGGGCCTGCGGCGTGAACCACCCCCGATAGAAGAACTCGATTCTTTTGTAGAAGAATTTATTGAGGCCGTGCAGGAAGTCTTTCCGCAAAGCTGTATCCATTTTGAGGATTGGAAGGGCACAGATGCCCTACGCTACCTCAAAAAATATCATGACCGTGTGCTGTGCTATAATGATGATATTCAAGGCACCGCAGCAGTTACCTTGGCTGGTCTGATTACTGCACTAAAAATCAAGAACGAATCGCTAACCCAGCAACGCTTCTTGTTTTTGGGGGCAGGTTCCTCAGGCATTGGTACTGCCGATATGCTTGTTTCTGCCTTGAAACAGGAAGGGCTATCTGAGCAGGAAGCTATCGACCGCATTACGTTGATGGACGTGAACGGTCTTTTAGAAACCTCCCGCTCTGATCTGCTGCCCGAACAAGAACGTTTCGCCAAGGATCTCCCACCTTCACGCGATCTGCTGGGCATGATCAAAACTGTTAAACCCACAGTGCTGATTGGTGTTTCCACCGCTGGCGGTTCTTTCACCCAAGAAGTGGTGGAAGAAATGAGCAAGCTGAACGAACGCCCCATTATTTTCCCGCTTTCTCTGCCGCAGAAAAATGGGGAATGCACGGCTGAACAGGCCTATGAATGGTCTAAAGGCCGCGCACTCTTTGCTGCGGGCCTACAGTACCCAGAAGTGATGTATAATGACCGTACATTCTATCCGGGACAGGCCAATAACTTCTACATCTTCCCGGCTTTGGGGCTGGCTGTGTATGCCACTTGCCCTAAACTGATTACAGATGAAATGGTGATTGAAGCCGCACAGGCTCTGGCAGATCAGGTAGATCCGGCAGCGCGTGAACGGGGCCGGTTGTTCCCACCACAAAGCGATATTCTGGAAGTGTCCATCACCTCCGCCACACGCATTGCGGAGTTTATTTTTGATAAAAACGCTGCAACGGTGGAACGCCCCAAAGACATTCGGGCGTGGATTGAAAACCTGACTTACAAACCACGCTATACAGACTAAACCCTAAAAAAGGCTGAGGGACATTTACTCCTTCAGCCTTTTTTATTTCCACGCTTAGCCCTGCGCAGCAAATCCAAACACCTTGGCGTAAAAAGCTAATTCTTCTGCACAGGCCGCACGAATAGTCGCTTCCTTGCGGAAGCCGTGCCCTTCCCCTTCAAATTCTCGTAAAGTCACCGGCGTTCCAACGGCTTTTAAGGCATCAGCCATGGAATAGGCCTGTTCTGGCGGCACAACTTTATCGTCCATTCCCTGCAACAGCAGCACAGGCGCACGAATCTGATCGGCAACGGAAATTGGAGAGCGCTGTAGATATAGTGCCTCAGCTTCTGGCCATGGGCCAATCAGACCATCCAGATAGCGTGCTTCAAATTTATGTGTTTCCTGCGCCAAGGCCCGCAGATCGGTTACGCCATACAGGCTCACACCCGCCGCAAATATATCTGAGACAGCCAACGCTACCAGCACAGTCATACCACCTGCACTGGAACCACGGATGGCGATACGATTCGGGTCTACCCGCCCCGATTCTACAACGGCACGACAGGCAGACAGACAATCTGCTACATCCACCACACCCCACTGGCCTTTTAGACGATTCCGCCACGCACGTCCGAATCCGGTAGAGCCACCATAATTCACATCCAGCACCGCAAAGCCGCGAGACGTCCACCACTGGATTTTAAAAGATAATCCTTCCTGCGCTCGTGCTGTGGGCCCTCCATGCACCTGTACAATCATAGGGGGGCGTTCACCCTGTGGCACAGATGCATGACGGTTGGTTGGGGGATAAAAAAAGGCATGGCCCCACAAGCCATCTTCTCCATCCACTAAAAAACGAATCGATTCGGGTATCGAAATATCTGCAACATCCAGTTGTTCTGTCGATGAACGCTGCAAAACAACCTCAGCCCCTTTCTCTGGCGTGCCCACCACAACAGAAGGCAAAGCATCTGGCGGCGCTTGCAACCAAGCAAAACGGCCATCTGCCAAGGAAACCGGGCATTGATCTGGCTTGGCATGGAAAATTCGATACTCAGATGTACGATCCGGTTTTATCCAGCATGTTGCTTGGCCCTGCGTAACGGCCAAAACCAGACAGCCCTCATTTTTAAGTAGCTGGTAACTACTCTGCCCAAACACCCATGCTGGCTGCCCTACTTCCCCTTCTGGAACAGGATAACGAGATAAGGTCGGGCTATTTTCCTGCCAGTTGACGTTCCATATGGTCCAGCTTCCTGCACGATCAGACAGAACCAGCAATTTTCCATCAGAGGTCCAACGTGGCTCTATAAGCGATTCGCTTGTTTGTTCGCCCGCCAGCACGCGTGCATCTTTAATACCGGAGATTTCGCCCGAAGCATTTCGCTGGACACGGGCAAGGCACAGGCGTGTGGCATCCCACGGCATGTTGGGGTGATCCCACTCAACCCACGCCAGCCATTCCCCATCTGGTGAAAAAGCCGGAGCAGCATAAAAATCTGCGCCAACCTTAAGCACAATGCCCGCTTTGTTGCCCTGAACGTGCAACGCCACCAGTGCCGTTTTGGCTTCTCCTACGTCTCGGTGATCTTCCCGCACGGCCAGCACCGTTTCGGAATTCACATCAAACCGCAGATCGGCAAACCGCAAGCCAACTTCTCCGGCCATAAAAACTGCCGAAATTTCTGCTTCCCTACGCAGCCACACCATTCCTGTGCGTTTATCGGAATAGGCAATGCAGCCGCTTTTTACCGCGTAGGCGCCGCCACCATACTCATGCACACGGGTTGCCACATCTATATCTGGCTCCAGTGCTTCAGAAGTGCCCTCTGCCTGCGTCCAACGCATCAGCACAGAGCGACCTGACTCTGCTGGCCGCCGTTCCAGCCAGAAAACGGTATTTTCTACAGCCCGAACCTCGGAAAATGACAGTGTCTTTCCTGCCACCAGATCCGGCGTAACAGGGGAAGGCCATGCGCCACACGGCATTGGCGTTACAGAAGAAGAAAGAGAGGGTGTGTTATTCATACTGGTATTTTTTACCATTCCGGCAGTTGCATCCAGAAAAACATGCACCCGGACACCGCACGTGTTAAGCATTCTAACATACGCTTTTACGCAGAATGCTTGACACAACAGAACCTGAACGGTTTCTGCCGTGAGCAGTCTCGTGCTCTGTCTAAATTGGATATTCTGTTCTGTTACACTCTTTGCACAATTTCTTTTCGGTAGATTACCTCAGCAGCCTTTTCGCCCAATATGGTTATGGGGTGGTAGGGGTTGTGGTAATGCTAGAAAGCATGGGGTTTCCGCTACCAGCAGAAAGCCTGCTTATTACCGGAGCGCTGTTTTGTGCCACAACGCACAAGCTGCATATTGAGGGCGTAGCACTAGCCGGCGTGCTAGGTGCCATTATGGGCGACAATTTTGGCTATCTGATTGGCCATCTTGTTGGGCTGAGAATGCTGCAGAAATATGGCCCCAAAATTGGCCTAACATCTCAGCGCCTTTTGCTGGGGCGCTACGTTTTTCTCAAACATGGCGGTCCGGTTGTGTTTTTTGGCCGGTTTATTGCTGTGCTGCGTATGTTTGTAGCCCTGCTGGCCGGAGCGAACCATATGCCGTGGCATACGTTTTTGTTCCATAACGCACTTGGGGGCATATTCTGGGCGGGTGGCTATACACTTGTTGCTTATCTGCTGGGAAATGAGATCCTTCGGCTTTCCGGGCCGCTGGCTATCGCCTTTGGGGCGGTGGCCTGTATTGTGATCGGGTCTTTGTTCATATTCATCAAGCGCAATGAAAAACGTCTGACGGAGGAAGCCATGAAAGCAGCCGAGCAGGATGAACGTCTGAAAGTTCTTCCCTCATGACAGGACGTAGAGCATGGCGTGTTCATCACAACCAACCGGATCTGAAAGGGCAAGTTGCCCTTGTAACCGGTGGCAACAGTGGGCTGGGTTTTCAGGTTGCTTTGGGGCTTGCGCATAGAGGCGCACGTTTATTGCTGCCCGTAAGACACGCAGAGCGTGGACGTGAAGCTATCTCCCGCATCAAAGCGGAATGCCCAACGGCACAGATTATCCCTTTGCCGCTGGATCTTTCTTCGCTCCAGTCTGTCGCGGAATGTGCAACCACTGCTACAAAATATACAGACCGGCTGAATCTACTGGTCAACAACGCAGGCGTTATGGCTCCGACACGCCGCAAGGAAACCAAAAACGGTTTTGAACTTCAGTTTGGCGTGAATCATCTCGGGCATTTTGCCCTGACAGCCCATTTGCGACATTTACTAGAAAACGCTCCGGGCGGCGGTGTTGTGGTAAGTGTGGCCAGTTTGGCGGCCTGTAAGGGCCATATTCAATTTGATGATCTGCAATCCCGCTATCGCTACAGTCCTTTTGGAGCATATCAGCAAAGCAAGCTTGCCAACCTACTTTTTGCCATGGAATTAGCGCGCCGGGCTGGCGAACAGGGATGGAATGTGCACGCACGCGCTGCACATCCCGGCTGGGCCAGCACATCCATTATTGCCAATGGGCAGGCCGCTAGTCTACCCGCCCCCCTAGGACGTATTGAGCAGTTTTTGGGCGGCATGATTCTGCGCGTTATGGGTCAATCAGCCGCGCATGGGGCTGAACCTATTTTATATGCAGCACTTTCCCCCACAGCCCGAGATGGGGATTATTACGGCCCGCAAGGGCACCAGGAAAGGCGTGGCCCACCCGGGCCAGCCCATATTCCTCCTACTGCGCGCAAGGGCAGCACTGCCGCTCGCCTATGGGATGTTTCTGAAAGGCTGACCGGCACAAGCTGGTAACGCCTTATAAAAAAGGTAGTGTCTCATAAACCAGACACTACCTTTAATTGTATTCAGAAACGGGACGAACGGCGTGTACGGCTCTGCTGCCGTAATACGCTTTCAATCCAGTCATTCAGCCTGCGCGTGGTGTCTTCTGCTTCTTCCCGATCTGGGTAAATTTCGGGGAAACGTAGCGCCAGCCAACGCCATGCTACCAAACGCTTGTGCCGTTTTTCAGCACGTTCCAGTTCTTCACGCCCTGCCCGCTCACTTGGGGGCAAACGGCCTGTTCCCGGTGGAAGCACACGGCGCCCAGCAGCATGGTCTGCCGCCCACCCCACCAAACGGCGGATTCCATTATCTCGGTCATCCACCGGGCACATGGCGTAAGACCAGCGTGTTGTCAGATCCAGCCCTTCTACCCCTTCCAGAGCAGAGGCAATGGCGAAAGCCTGCTCCATATCTGACAACCGATAATTCGGGTCATCCTTACGCAGCACGGCACGATGAATACGTGAAAGAACACCGTACAAACTCTGAGAGCCAATCTCCGCTGCCACAGCTTTTACGATATCGGCATCGGGCTGCACATATGGCCGCAAATCATCGGGCTGTTCAGGATCTGCTTCCAACTGCCGACGAATAAAGGTTGGGCTGCCTGCACCAGCAAGAACAGCAACAACGCCGGTTTCGTGCTTGCCAAAACGGCCTGCACGCCCGCCAATCTGCTTTACTTCCTGCACGGTTAAATCCCGCGTTTGGCGGCCATCATATTTTTTCAGGGCCGCAAACACCACGCGTTTGATGGAAAGGTTAAGCCCCATGCCAATGGCATCTGTGGCCACCAGAATATCTGCCTCTCCATCATTAAAACGCTGTGCTTCTGCACGCCGCACCTCCGGGCTTAACGCCCCATACACCACGGCCACACGTTTGCCATGCTGAAGCAGAGCTGCGCGTAAATCCAGAACCTCCCTGCGCGAAAACGCAATCAGCGCATCCCCTGCGCCCAGATCTGCCAATCGCACAGGGTGCGATGCTGCACGTAGTGGGCTTTTGCGTTCCAGAGAAATTTCATCCAGTGGGTCACCGCACAATTCGGCAATACGCCGCACCATGGGAATACAGTCTGGCGCACCCAATACATATAAGTGTCGTGCAGGCGCACCCATAATGGCGGCTGTCCATGCGGCGCCACGGTCTGTATCAAACAGCATCTGGGCTTCATCAATAACAGCTACATCTACAGGGCTGTAAAACGGGCACATCTCCACCGTTGCAGCCAGATGCTTGCTGCCCGGCACCACAATCCGTTCTTCACCCGTAGAAAGAGATGCCTCAACACCTCTGGAAGCCAGTGCTTCCCGAAATTCATGCGCAAGCAACCGCAACGGAGCCAGAGCCAAGCCACTTTCGGCCTGTGCCAGCGCATTCAGCGCCGTATAGGATTTGCCGCTATTGGTTGGCCCTGTAACAAGGGTGATCTGCCGGTTAAGCGCACGTGCTGTACGAAAATGCGCAGCATATCGGTCTAACGCAGCCACACGGGCAATAACGGAATTGGCAACCTTACGGCCCATATCCGGTGCCGTTTTGGGACCACCAGCTTCTGCCCCACGGCCATTATCTTTCCGCCATTCTCCCAACTTGCCACGCAAGGCCACCAATGCGGCAGGGTCAAACTCCCACCGTTCACGCCCGCCGGATTCGCGCACCTTTCTGGCAACTGGCAAACGGTTCTCTGCAATCCAGCGCAAAGCCTCACGTTGGGAGCAGCGCAGCAGACGCGGCACTTCAGCAAAAGGAACAAGACTTTCTTCCCATTCCCGCAGTTGCGCTTCTTCCTTGTCTCGCTTCTGGCGGGCTGTCTGTTCTATTTTACTGGCGGTCTGCTGCCTGCGGGCTTCCTCCCGCCGGGCTGTCTCAAGAAACGGGTCTCCCTCTGGCAGGCCAAACGCTACAGCAATAGCCATAAGTAGCAGGTCTGTCTGATCTGGAGAAAGCACCCGCCCTGTATCCACCAGATCGGCCTGTACCGTCTCAAACACTGCTCTGGGCGTTGAAGCATAGCCACGCAGGCGAGACTCGGCCACAGGTGCCAGTGCGCGCTCCAGCTCCTGATCACCAGCCTGCGGGTCTGTAATGCCAGAAACGGCTTCTTCTATTTCTTCCCGGCTGATCCAGATACGCCCGCTGCGGCGTGTTTTATCCAGCAAGCGGGAAATCCAGCGCTTGCGCCGCACCTGGCACAAAACCTGAAGATAGGTTTCATCCGGCACTTCATAAGCGCCGGGTTCAAGATTACGGGCAAGGCGGCGAAGAACTTCGTGTTCTTCCTTGGCCTCTGGGGCAATTGTGGTGCGGGCTACAGCGCAGGCAAGGGCCTGACGAGCTGGAGAAGCAGAGCTGTCTGACGTCATGCTTTCTCTCTTGCGTCATCCTGCGGGCCGGAACAATGCCTTGGCAGCATACTTCATGCAAAATAAATCAGAAACCTGCCTTGCCCCTACGGTCCGATTTGGCCATTGTGGCGCCCCTAACCTACCCAGCAGACAGAAGCGGCAGGCGGTTTTCAGCCAGTTACGTGTTGCGCGAACACGTTGTGTGATGAATTTACACTGGCATTAGGCGCCTCACCCTTCTAAAAACGCCGCCAGCAAGAAATTCACGGTGCTTTTGTATCTACCATGCAAAGGCACATTGTTCTGATCTGCTACAAGCGGAGTACATAGCGGTCCATGTCTGAAACCATGCTTGAAAACGATATCCTGCCACGGATGTCTGCCTCTGAAGTGCCCAGCGGCCTGCTGCCTGTTGATGGACAGGAAGGCGTGTGGCATCTGGCCCCGCCAACCAAGGAATACGGGCACCTTTACCCTGCCAAGGTTCTGACCGTTCATCACTGGACGGACCGCCTGTTCAGCTTCACCACCACCCGTGACCCCGGCCTGCGCTTTGAAAACGGCCAGTTTGCCATGATCGGGATTGAAGTAGACGGTAAGCCCCTGCTACGCGCCTATTCCATTGCATCCCCTAACTATGCTGATGAAATGGAATTTCTTTCCATTGCAGTGCCTAACGGCCCGCTGACATCCCGCCTGCGCCACGTAAAGGTGGGTGATACGGTGCTGATCGGTCGCAAACCAACTGGCACATTGCTGCTGGATAACCTGCGCCCCGGCCGGAACCTGTATTTCCTGTCCACCGGCACAGGGCTGGCCCCGTTCATGAGCCTGATCAAGGATCCGGAATGCTACGAACGGTATGACCACGTTATCCTGACACACACCGTGCGTCTGTCTGGCGAACTGGCATATTCCAACCACATCCGTCACGAACTGCCGGAACACGAATTCCTTGGTGAAGAAATCAAGGAAAAGCTGCTGTACTACCCAGCCGTTACGCGTGAAGACTTTGCCGTAACAGAACGCATCACCAAGCTGATTGAATCGGGCAAGATCTTCAAGGATCTGAACATTCCTGAACTTGATCCCGAACACGACCGCGTCATGATCTGCGGTTCCCCGGAAATGCTGGCTGATACGGAAGCCCTGTTGCGTGCGCGTGGGTTTGATGAAGGCAACATGTCCACCCCGGGCGCATACGTGGTGGAAAAAGCGTTTGCCGAACGATAAGGCACGCGTTTTTATGCCCAGCACCGCCGCTTAAGACACATTATTAAAAGGAGTACGCCCCATGAGCTATGATTTTGATCTTCTGGTTATTGGGGCGGGCTCCGGCGGCGTACGGTGCTCGCGCATTGCGGCTAGCCATGGTGCGCGCGTTGCCATTGCAGAAAGCCGACACTGGGGTGGTACCTGTGTAAATTTGGGCTGTGTGCCCAAAAAGCTTATGGTACAGGCCAGTGAATACGGCGATATGGTAGATGACAGCCACGGCTTTGGCTGGACCTCTACCCGCGGCACGCATGACTGGGGCAAGCTGATGGCCGCCAAGGACCGGGAAATTACCCGTCTGAACGGCATTTATGTTTCCATGCTGGAAAAAGCCGGTATTACGCTCTTAACCGGCCATGCCCGGTTTGTAGATGGACATACCGTCCGCATTGAACCTTCCCCCCTTGCGCCGGATGAAGCCCCCCGCACCATTACGGCAGAACGCATTGTTATTGCCACCGGTTCCACACCCGTAAAACCTGATATTCCCGGCGCAGAATTAGCAATTACCTCTGATGAGGCATTCCATCTGCCGCAACGGCCAGAACGGGTGGTTATTATTGGCAGTGGGTACATTGGGTTGGAATTTGCCGGTATTTTTGCAGGCTTGGGCTCCAAGGTAGATCTGGTGTACCGCCGTGATTTGCCCTTGCGCGGTTTTGATGAAGAAATGCGCAACGCCACAGCAGAAGCCATTGATGCACGCGGCATTACCCAGCACCGCCACACCTGCTGCACCGCTATTACCAGAAACAGCACAGACCTTGTGGTAACGTTGGATAATGGCCAGCACCTGCACACAGATTGCGTGTTTATGGCAACAGGCCGTCGCCCTAAAATTGATGCGCTTGGGCTGGAAAACACAGCCATCACCACCGCAGATAATGGGCGCATCAAGGTTGATACCAATAGTGAGACAGCCCAGCCGGGTGTTTACGCTATTGGGGATGTCACAGACCGTATTAACCTCACCCCCGTTGCCATTGCGGAGGGCCATAATCTGGCAGACCGCCTGTTTGGCAAAGGCCCAGCCCGCCAATGGTGCTACGCCACAACCCCCAAGGCTGTTTTCTTCTCCCCCCCATTGGCAACCGTTGGGCTGACAGAGCAGGAAGCTACCCGAAATGGCGTGGTGGATATCTATTTCACACGCTTTACCCCCATGCGGCACACTCTAACCGGCCGCACACGTAAAACAGTCATGAAGCTGGTTGTGGACCAAAAAAGCCAGAAAGTTGTGGGTGTGCATATTCTGGGGGATGACGCACCAGAAATGCTTCAGGGCGTTGCCATTGCTGTAACGGCCGAACTGACAAAAGCAGATTTTGACCGCACAATCGGTATTCACCCCACATCGGCTGAAGAGCTGGTGACCATGCGTACCCGCACGCGGGAAACCCCGAAAGCTGAAGGATAATTCCCTATGGCACCTTCTGCCCCTTTTATTGGCGACCAGCGCGGCCCCTTTGATCTGGCATTAAAAGGTGGTTCTGTTGTACTGCCTGATGGCACAGTGGAAACCACGGTTTACGTTAAAAATGGCACCATTGCCGCTATTGGTGGGCAAGCTGATGCCGCCCGCACCATAGACTGCACGGGCCTAACCATTCTGCCGGGCGTTATAGATACGCAGGTTCATTTCCGTGAACCGGGCGCCGAGGAAAATGAAAACCTCGAATCCGGTAGCCGTGCCGCTGTGCTAGGTGGGGTAACGGGTGTGTTTGAAATGCCCAACACCAAACCCACCACCTCTACGCCAGAAGCGGTGGCAGACAAGCTGGCCCGTGCAAAAGGCCGCATGTGGTGCGAACACGCCTTTTACGTAGGCGCCACTGTTGATAATGCCGACCAATGCGGTGAACTGGAAAAACTACCGGGCACAGCAGGTATTAAGGTGTTCATGGGCTCTTCCACCGGCAGCCTGCTGGTTTCGGAAGACAGTATGCTGGAACGCGTGCTGAAATCTGGACGGCGTCGTGTTGCCATTCATGCTGAAGATGAAACCCGCCTGAAAGAACGCATGGGGGAACGGATTGAGGGCGATCCTTCATCCCATCCTGTTTGGCGGGATGATGAAACAGCCCTACGGGCTACCACTCGCGTGCTGCATTTGGCCCGCAAAACCGGGCGACGTGTACATGTGCTGCACATCACCACCCCCGCAGAACTGGCCCTTATTGCCCAGCACCGCGATGTGGCAAGCTGTGAAGTCACTCCTCAGCATCTGACACTGGCGGGGGAAGAAGCTTACGCCCGCCTTGGTACATTTGCGCAGATGAACCCGCCTATCCGTTCTGGCGCGCACCGTGATGGTCTGTGGCATTGGGTATCCCAAGGCTTGCCAGATGTCATTGGGTCTGACCATGCGCCCCATAGCAAGGAAGCCAAGGCCCGCACTTACCCGGCCTCGCCCTCCGGTATGCCGGGCGTGCAAACACTTCTGCCCCTGATGCTCAACCATGTTGCGCACCACCGGCTAACACTGCGCCGCTTGGTGGATTTAACATCCGCTGGCCCGCAGCGTCTGTTTGGCTTGGTGCGTAAAGGCCGCATTGCCGTTGGGTATGATGCAGACTTCACGATTGTGGATCTGAAAGCCCAGTGGACGATCAAGGAAGAATGGTTGGCCTCACGCTGCGGATGGTCTCCTTTTACGGGAAACACCATTACAGGCCGCCCTGTTGGCACCATTATCCGTGGCAACCAAGTGATGTGGGAAGGTACATTGGCAGATCAGGCCATTGGTGAGCCTTTCCGTTTTGATGCAACAGACAGGCCCGCAGACTAACCTTCCTGTCCAGCTATTCAGCGCATAGAAAAAACCCCTTCCACCGTATTGATGGAAGGGGTTTTGTTTTTGTGGCGCTATACGCTTTTAAAAATCAGGGGAAACTGGACCGTTTATAGGGGTAGCGGTCAACCATCATCCGCAAAGGTGCAAACTCTTTGTTGGAAAACGACCTGTAATGCACCTGTGAGCCATCCGGGTTTTCAACAAACACGGTGGAATTCCAATCCGCAGCACTAATACCTGTCCAGAGCGTAAGCACTAGGGCTTCCTTACCTTGGGCATCATTCAGCACCATGCGGGCATCACCCGATGATGGCGGCGTACGCGTAAGCGGCCCCCAGCCACCTTTGTTATCCTTAAACCAGTCATTCACCGCTTTTACTTCATCTGGGCTTAGGGCACGTGTGCGGTGCATGGGGCCAACATCCAAAGAGCCGCTGGCCACTTGCGGAAAGGAAACCGGCTTCAGGTTAGGCAGAGCCACTTTCCAGATCAGCGCTGCCGTACTGAGCGTAAAAATAAAAAAGCCAATAATAAAAGCCGTCTCTTTCCGCATTATCTGTATCTTTCTCTTACCCGCGCACCGCAGCAATAACGCGGGCCACTTCTTCATCAGTCAGTTCCGGGTGGATTGGCAGCGCCAGAATCCGCTGTGCCATATCTTCAGAAACAGGCAGCGCCATACCATCATGATGATCCCGGTAGGCTGGCTGTTTATGCAGCGGCAGCGGATAGTAAATGGCTGAAGGCACCCCTTGTTCTTTCAGGCGGGCCTGCATTTGCTCACGCTCGGCGCTGTTTTTCAGCAATACAGAATAAATGGCCCATGCGCTCTGGCTATCTGGCACGCGCGCAGGCACCTGCACCACGTCTTTTAGACCTGCATCATACTGGCAGGCAATTTCCTCACGCCGTGTCAATTCTCGTGCAAAACCATCCAGCTTGGCCAACAGCACAGCGGCTTGCAGGGTATCCAGACGCCCGTTCATGCCAGTGCGCAAAACCTCATACCGAGTTGTGCCTTCGCCATGCGTACGCAGGGACCGATAGAGAGCTGCGCGTTCCGGGTCATCCGTTAAAATAGCGCCGCCATCTCCGTATCCCCCCAAAGGCTTGGACGGAAAGAAAGAAAGTGTTGTTGCTGTGGCCTCCCGCCCCAAGGGCGCACCATGCAGCTTTGCCCCAAAGGACTGTGCGCAATCAGCCAACAGGAAAAGATCTTCTTCCTGCGCAATGGCACGTAAATCCGCCCACGGTGCAGGCTGGCCAAACAGATCTACCCCAACAATAGCGCGTGGCTTCAATTTACCCGCTTCTCGCACAGCACGAATACGGCTGCGCAAATGCTCTGGATCAATCTGGAAAGTGTTTGGGTCAACATCCACAAAAACAGGCGTGGCATCCAGCACTAAAGGCACTTCTGCCGTGGCGGTGTAGGTAAACGCTGGCAGGAACACAGCATCACCCCGACCAATTTGTTCCCCCATCATCACAATTTGCAAGGCATCTGTGCCAGAGGAAACACCCACGCATTCCTGCGCCCCGCACCACTGGGCCAAGCGCTGTTCCAGTTCCAGCACTTCTGGCCCCATTACAAAGCGGCAATGCGCTAGAACAGCCTCCAGCCTCTGCCGCAATGCGGGTTCCAGCCGTTTTTGCTGGGCTGCGAGATCAAGAAAAGCGATAGGCCTGTTTTGTGAACTGTTCATAATGCCACCTGCTCATTGCCATCGGCCTGCGCCTGTCCGCTGTGTACAACACCCGCAGCCATAGCACCAGACGCCGCAGATTCCGGCGCCAGGGCACGCACCTCTCCTGCTGGGTTATGATCGAATTCCGGCACCAGCAATGCCAGAATACGCAAAGCAGCCTGCACATCACCTTCTCGCGCATAGGCCGTAATCTGGTCCACCGCTTGGCGTATCTGCTCCAGATCAACAAGCCGAGGCGTTGCCATTAGCAAGCCGGGTTCATCGGTTGGCACTGGGGCCTCCCGACCATGAAACAATTCTTCATACAGTTTTTCACCGGGTCTTAAGCCTGTAAAACGGATGGTTACATCCTCATCAGGGCGCAAACCGGCCATACGGATCATCTGCCGAGCCAAGTCTACAATACGAACGGGCTCACCCATATCCAGCACAAAAATACCACCATGACGCAGCAGATCATCGGTGCCTGAACCATCGGTATGGCGCATGCCCCGCACACTGGCTTGCAGCACAAGCCCCACGGCTTCTGGCACTGTCATGAAATACCGGCGCATTTCCGGGTGTGTAACTGTAAGCGGGCCACCGCGTTCTAGCTGCCGGCGAAACAACGGGACAACAGAGCCAGTAGACCCCAGCACATTGCCAAAACGCACCGTAACACACCGCATGGCATCCGGCTGGCCTGATGCACGGGCACGCACATCCAGCGCCTGACAGTACATCTCTGCCGCACGCTTGGATGCGCCCATCAAGCTAGAAGGATTCACCGCCTTGTCTGTTGAAATCACCACCATAGCCTGCGCTCCGTGGCGAGATGCCGTATCGGCCACAACACGCGTACCATGCACGTTGGTCAGCAACCCTTCTGCCGGATTTGCTTCCACAATTGGCACATGCTTCAGAGCTGCGGCATGAAACACCAGTTCTGGGCGGAAACGGGCCATCACCTCATCTAACCGTGCTTCATCTCGCACATCGGCCACCACCACTTCACGCGGCACATGTGGAGCACAGTCTGCCAGTTCCACGTCTATCTGCCACAATTCGAACTCACCGTGATCAAGCAGAATCAGACGTTTGGGGCCAAGCAAAGCAATTTGGCGCACCAGTTCTGAACCAATGGTGCCACCAGCCCCCGTAACCAGAACATTACGGTTACCCACCAGTCGTTCCATACCTTCTCGGTCCAATGGCACCTGAGGACGATTGAGAAGGTCTTCCAGCGGCACAGGCCGCAATTGCACACGTTCGGCCGGGGTAAGATCTGTTAAAGCAGGCGTGCGCAATACTGAGATACCGTGCACGGCCGCTGCATCCAGCACATTTGTCAGGGCACGACCACGGAAAGAGGGATCAGTCACCACCAAGGATTCGGGCAGCATATTGTTTTTTGCCAGCCGATCTAAAATAACTCCAATATCTTCCACATGCCCCAAAATGGGCACGTTATGGATGCGTCGGCCCGCTTGATGTGTACCCAAAGCTACAAGCCCGACAACACGAATTCCGGCCTCTGGGTTACGCTCCAACGCACGCAAATACAGATCAGCAACTGTATCTGCTCCTATCAGCACCACGCGCCGCAAATTGGCGCGGCGGAGAGCTATTCTGTGCGCCAAGCGGTAACCAACTCGCAGCCCGCCCAACATCACCAGCAAAACCAGCGCATAAATAATAGGAAAAGTCAGACTAGGTAGCGGAAAGCCCACCGCCACAAGCCCGCACGAAAACAGCACAGAACTGGCAATAGAAGCTCCAGCAATGCCCAGAAGATCTGAAACGCCGGAAAACCGCCAATACTGTTGTGGCATACGGAATGGCAACCCACTGACAAGCAGCGTGATAGCCCCCCCGGCCAGAAACCAGAGTGGGTGCAACAATCCATCTTGCGGGGCCGCCAGCCATCGCGCCAGAGGTGCAGCAAGTGCCGCCAATACGCCATCTAGCAGGATATTTACGGCTATCCTGTTTACAGGGCGCAGACGCGGATTACGGTGCAGGGGCTGAGAGTGTTGTGATGCCATTATCTTGCACCTATAGCGTAGCACCTGCCATCCTAGAAGCAGCTCAACCGGACGACTGTCTTTTCATGTCTTTTTCTTTTTCCTGTGTGGCAATTTTTTGCCTGTTAGGTGCCTGTATTCTTTCCGCCTGCATTGTGCGGGGCATGATCGGGCTTGCCGTTATGGATACGCCGGGGCATCGCAGCGCCCACGATACGCCCACCCCAAAAGGGGGCGGCATAGGTGTAATGCTTGCTTTTGCAGGCGTTTTACCCGTTCTTATGTACGTTATCGGTCAGCCACTTCTTTCTCTACCATCCTGCACGTTGGCCGCTGCTACTCTGTTATTATGTGCCGTTTCGTGGCTGGATGATATTTATCAGTGGTCCCCAGCCATTAAATTTGCGGCACAATGTGCTGCGGCCTGCATCATTGTGGCTGGAGGCATTGCTCTGCCTTGGCCCACACCGGTTATCGGGGCCGTTCTTTCTGTATTATGGCTGATATTCATCACCAACGCCGTCAACTTTATGGATGGATTAAACGGGCTGATTTCTGGCTGTTTATGCGTTGCAGCACTATGCATAGCCGGAGCTGCCACTTATCTGGGTGTACCAGCCTTACGCTGGCCTGCATTGCTCATGGTTTTTTGTCTGGCAGGTTTTCTGCCTTTCAATTTCCCTAATGCACGTATTTTTCTAGGCGATGTAGGAAGCCAAGGGTGTGGACTACTGGCCGGCGCTGCTGCCCTGTATGCTGCAGCACATTCTCCACTACCCTCTGGATGGGTTGTAGGGCCTGCGCTTCTGTTTCCATTGATTTATGATGTTATTTTTACGCTGATCCGCCGCAAACTGGCCAGACATTCCTTGGTGCAGGCACATCGTGGCCATTTATATCAGGTGTTACACCGGAGCGGCATATATGCCCCCGTCATTTCCTTTATGGAATGGACCTTCACGGTTTGGGGAATGATCGTGAGCTGCTTTGTAGCTCCAATGCCTATAATGGCAGGAAGCGTAACCGCTTTTATACTTATATGCGTGCCCCAACTTGCATGGACAGGCTTTGCCGTTTTACGCACGCACCAACACCCTGTTGGCGCGTGGTAAAAACAACTGTTATTTCCCCAACGTCAGCGTCAGACCCTGTGCAGAACCAGCAAGCCGTGCGCCCTGAGAAATGGTTTCGATTTTGATACGCACACCATTCTTGTTTTCCAGAACGGCGCCACCTAAGCCTTGACCCAGCGTTGCTTCACCATGAGCAGCGCCATAGGTACCATTAAAATCTGACAAACGATGCAGATTATAAACGGTACCTTTTCCTTCGATTTTGGAATAACCAACGGCAGCAATTGTGCCCCCGGTAATGGAAAACTTATAAGTTTTGCCGCCGTAACGCAGCCTACCACCACCCCATGTATAGCCTACGCCAAGATCTGCTGATCGCGCCGTGATAGTAACTGTAGCAGTAGGTATGCCCATGGCATCTTCAGCATGAGCAACAGGAATAAAGCTGGCTGATGCCGTAAGCGCAGCTACGGCAAAAAATGAAGAAAATCGCATGAAACGTTCCTTTCTTCTTGTTGGTCAGACTGAAAAATCAGCCTGCTGTTTTATATATAAAACAGCAGGCTGATTTTTCAGAAAACCGTGAAGAAAAAACGTTTACTACTTACAAAAGTTTCAAACTGGCAGAACCAGCAAAAACTCAGACGGCCATCACACGGCGCACACGACGCGCCACTGGTTCACGCTCTGCAGAACGTTGGGCTTTACGTGCTGCGCTTTCTACGGTTTCGCCCATAATGGTGCGAATTTCCTTCAGATAAGCAGCACCTTTAGGTGTACGCTGCACCAGTACTGAACGGCGATCCAGCGGATCTACCTTACGGCGTGCCAGATCCAGTTCACTCAGCCGGTCCAAAGCGCGGGTAATAGCCGGCTTGGAAACATTCAGGCTGGCAGCCAAACCACGCACGGTATGGCCGGTTTCATCCAGATAGCATGTCAAAAACACTGCCAATTGGCGAGCGGACAGATCTGGAGCATCTCCACGCACCAAAGACACAATAGTGTCCCGCAGGGTTTTAGCCAGATCCTCTGTTTTTTCTGCTGCCTGAGGCATAAGCTTCACTTTCCTTTTGCTGCACGCTTATCTCGGTCTCTCAAGATAAAGCGACATATTCCCGCTTCCTGTTACGGAACGAATCCCCTTGGGATTTCATATAGGAGGCGAAACGACTCTTTTAAAGTATTAATGAAAACATATTGTCTCTTCTTTTATGACACCTTTGTGGCAGCGGCGTTTTGTTCTTCACAAAAAAGGTTCGTAATGGCTTTAAAAACGGCCCGAACCCCAGGAGAATCCCCACCTTTTGGCCGTCCTGGACGAGAATTGTCATTCCAGGCATAACTGTCGATATGCACCCAGCGCTGATCTGGATTTACAAATCGTTCAAGAAATAAACCGGCAGTAATCGCGCCTGCCATAGGTCTTGATGAAATATTACTGATATCTGCAACAGAACTTCCTAGCCACTCCCGGTATCCTTGCCACAAAGGCAAACGCCACATGGGGTCTGCTTCCTTCTGCCCCGCTTCCAGAAACACCTTGGAAATGGCCTCGTCATTACATAGCAGGGCAGGTAAATCCGGCCCCAGAGCCACACGCGCAGCTCCTGTTAGGGTTGCGACATCAAGCAGCAGATCGGGTTTCTGCTCTCCCGCTTCGTGCAGTAAGTCACACAAAACCAGACGGCCTTCTGCATCTGTATTGCCAATTTCCACCGTAAGACCAGAACGGCTGCGCACTACATCCAATGGGCGCATAGCATGCCCGGAAACGCTGTTTTCCACACAACCCAGCCGCACTTCCAACCTTACGGGTAAATCCTGCGTCATAATCAGGCGCGCAAGAGCCAGAACAGTTGCCGCTCCACCCATATCCTTTTTCATGCGTAGCATGCCGCTGGAGGGTTTAAGATCATACCCCCCGCTATCAAAACAAACGCCCTTACCTACCAAAGAAATTAGCGGCGCTTTTTTATCTGCCGTGCTGCCATGCCACTGCGCCACCACCACGCGTGGGCCGCGGTCTGAGCCATTTCCTACATGCGCCAACAAAGGGTAGGCTTTATCTAGCGCAGCGCCCTTTATAACATCCACATGCGCGCCAAATTCCTTGAGCACTGTTTTGGCGGCACGTGCCAGATCAGATGGCCCCAGAAGATTGGCAGGCGTATTGATCAGATCACGCGCGAGCCAGATAGAACGCGCCATTTCCGATGCCACGCTTGCACGTTCCTCCGCCGTGACCACCAACCGTGTTGTTGGTTTTTTGGCGGATGCAGATTTCAGCCCATATTGATAAGCTCCAAGGCAGAAGCCCAAAATAATATCATGCCGCGCGATGTCATCCGGCGCTTCCACCCGCCAGTCTCCTGATGGCAGATCTTGTGCCAAAGCCCCGAAAACAAATGGGGCCACCCCCCCTTTTTCTGGCACTCCAAACAATGCTGTTGGCGCACCATTTATATCGGGCACCATAACCAGTTGGCCGGGACGCGCCTTAAAGCCACAGCTTTCTGCAAAAGTAGCTGCCTGTTCCCCTATCCATGAACCCAAAACCGTTTGATCCGAAGGGCGAACGGCATGAACAGTGCGCACCTTGCTTCCTCGGCGGGACACAACCAGACAATCGGTTTCACGAACAGGCATGACATTTCTCCCTTCGCTTTCAGGCAAATTGCCTGCCAGCATATTTCCGTCTGTAAGGATAATGGCATCTGATGGCTTGCTTTTCCACACGCGGCGGCAGACGATGTTTGCATGATGGTTTCTTCCCGCCGTATGGCTGCTGCCGCTCATCACGCATCTATGCCGGACGATGCTCCCGTGCGGGCCATTCTGGGCCCCACCAACACCGGAAAAACACATCTGGCGTTAGAACGGATGCTGGCCCATTCCTCCGGTATGATCGGCTTTCCGCTGCGGCTGCTTGCGCGTGAAAATTACGAACGCATGGTTAAGCTTAAAGGCGTGCGCTCTGTTGGGCTGATTACAGGCGAAGAAAAAATCATCCCACCGCAGGCACGCTGGTTTTCCTGCACGGTAGAGGCCATGCCATCTGACCGTAAGGTGGAATTTGTAGCTGTAGATGAAATTCAGCTTTGTGCGGACCCTGAACGCGGCCATGTTTTTACAGATCGGCTTTTAAATGCGCGCGGGCAGTCTGAAACACTTTTTCTGGGCGCAGAAACCATTGCGCCGCTGCTGAAAACCCTGATCCGCGACATAGAAATAGACACACGCCCGCGCCTTTCCGATCTGACATATACGGGGCATATGCGCCTGTCCCGTTTATCGGCACGCACGGCCATTGTGGCTTTTTCCATGGCCGAAGTTTACGCCATTGCAGAACTTATCCGCCGCAAACGGGGTGGATGTGCCGTTGTTATGGGTCAGCTTTCTCCCCGCACCCGTAATGCGCAGGTGGCTCTCTACCAAAATAGAGAAGTGGATTATCTGGTAGCAACCGATGCCATTGGCATGGGGCTGAATATGGATATTCGGCACATTGCCTTTGCCAATATCTGCAAATTTGATGGATACAGAAACCGGCTTCTCACCTCAGCAGAAGCCGCACAAATTGCGGGCCGCGCAGGCCGAGGCACGCAGGACGGCACTTTTGGCACAACCGGGGAATGCCCGCCTTTTCCTGAAGGCATGGTGGAGGCCATTGAAACCCACCATTTCGAGCCCCTGCCATTTTTATGGTGGCGGAACAGCAAGCTCAATTTTACATCTCCCAGCACACTCTATGCCAGTCTTTGCCAAAAGCCTCCTGATAGGTGCCTGAAATCTGCGGCCCCTGCATCCGATCTATTGGCACTGTCTGCACTAATGCAGAATGCCACGGTGCAAAAACTGGCCCACACACCTGCACGCACCCAGCTATTGTGGGAAGTGTGCCAGATTCCAGATTTTCGCAAACTGGGAGAAGACAGCCACATCCGGCTGTGTGAGCAGATTTTCACTCTACTTGCCCAAAAAGGGCACCTCCCTTCTGCTTGGATGAAATCCCGCCTTGCTAATCTGGAGCAGCTCGAGGGGGATATTGATGTTCTGATGCAGCGTCTTATGGGCATCCGCACTTGGTCCTACGTTTCCGCCAGGCCGAATTGGGTAGAAAATGCCGCACATTGGCGTAACCATACCCTAAGGCTGGAAGACGCTCTTTCTGACGTATTACATGAACGCCTAACAACGCGCTTTGTAGATAAACGTGCAGCAAGCTTGGCACGGCGCCTGGAAGAAGCAGACACCACCCCTTTGCTTTCCGCCATTACCCGCACGGGTGAAGTAAGTGTAGAGGGGCATGCTGTGGGCCATATGCGAGGCTTCAGCTTTACCCCAGACCCCGAAACTGCGCAGTCTGACCAGAAACTTATTCTCAAAGCGGCCCGCAGAGCGGCACGTAACCAGATTCCCTATCGGGTTTCTCAGTTCCTGCAAGCACCAGACACGGAAATAACGCTGAACCTGCAAAGTGGTGCGCTTAATTGGCAGGAAGATATTATTGCGTGTTTGCAATCCGGAACAGATGTGCTGCACCCAGTTATTGAAGTGCGCGAGGCAGAGTTTCTGGAACCCGGCCAAAAAGAAAAAATCCGGCAACGACTGGCTACCTTTGTTAATGCATACATCCGCAAAGAGCTGGCACCACTCTTTCGGGCTGAAAAAGCAGTTGCTGATCAACCGTTACTCCGTGGCATGGTGCATATGCTGGTAGAAAACGGTGGCGTAGCAGAGGTACCGCACCTTTCTGCCTTGCCAGCATCTGCCAGACATATGCTGAAGCGCCTTCACATTGCCCAGCAAAAAAATACTGTGTTTTGTAGTAAAATAATGCGCCCTAGCTCCATGGCCTTGCGTGCACTTTTGTTAAGCTTACACTCCGGTATTGTTTTGCCAGAGCTGCCACGTACGGGAGCTGTTTCTGCCCCTTTGCCTGCTTTGCTGACAGCACCTCAGAAATCCCTCCTTATGCAGCTTGGATGGATTATTTCTGAAGGCACCTTGATCCGACTCGATATTGCCTCTGCGCTGTATGCTGAATCTGTTTCTCTGATTTCACGCGGATCACGACAGATTCCGAATTTCTTTGCCTCTCGGTTGGGTGTAAAAAAGGCCCTTCTTCCGGGCATTTTGCGTAGTCTTGGGCTGCACGTGCAAAAACCCCAAGTTTTACCGGATACACACGCTGGGCCACCTGCTCCTTTTCTGATTATCCCCCAGAAAACTGTAAAAAATCGGAAACACTCAAAAAAGCGTACAGGTAGAGTTCAGCCAGAAAAATATAATCACAACAGTCCCTTTGCTGCGCTGGCAACGCTTCGGCAACACCACCAACCCTAGCCCTGTTGTAAAAAGAAAGCTGCCCACCTTGCACAGGCGGGTTGCCATTAGGCCAAAAGCGCCTCATATCTGCGCCATCCTTGGTGGCAGGCTTCTATATAATGGTACTGCCATCTGACCCCACGCGGTGAGAGCCCCTCCTCCACCGCCAGATATTTTCGGAGATGGCAATGACCTACGTGGTCACTGAAAACTGCATCCGCTGCAAATTCATGGACTGTGTGGAAGTCTGCCCCGTTGACTGCTTCTACGCTGGTGAAAACTTTCTGGTCATCAACCCAGATGAATGCATTGACTGCGGCGTGTGTGAGCCTGAATGCCCCGCCGAAGCCATTTTCCCTGATAGCGACGACCGTGCAGCAGCGTGGGCAGAAATCAACGCAAAATACGCCACACAGTGGCCGAACATTACGCGCAAGGGCACGCCCCCGGCTGATGCGGAAGAATGGAAAGACAAGCCTAACAAAACAGAGCTGCTTTCCCCCAATCCGCAGAAAGACTGAGAACCTTTTATTTACTTAGGTTTGGAAAAATGGTGTCGGCCTCTGGCTGGCACCATTTTTTTTGTGCCCAAGCCCTCAGCCCTCACGCTTTGCCGTGGATGCCTATGCCTCCCAAGAACCTGCATGATGTGCAGATGATCCTTCATGGCACGCCAGCAAATAACCAATAAAAAAGCCCCTGTAGCCATAATAGCTACAGGGGCTTTTTTCAGCTTGCTTTCCCACCGCCACTTAAAGCGGCGGTAGAAACCTCACCATATTAGCGGGACATCATATGCAGTGCGGTGTTGTTCATAACGAACACCGAACCAACAATCAGAATGGCCACGAATGCAACGGTGAAAACAAAGCACATGTTGTTCCAACGCTGTTCGGAATCTCCACCCATGTGCAGGAAGTAGTGCAGATGCACCAGAACCTGAACCAGAGCGAGAGCTGAAACAGCAGCCAGAGTGCCGGCTGGCGAGAGGCTATGGCTCATCACCACACCAAACGACAGCACCGTCAGGACAACGGCAAGAACAAACCCGATAATGTAAGAAGATACGCTACCGTGGCTCTCGCCTGAGGAGGATGTATGCGGATTGCTCATCAGATCATGCTCGCCAGATAGACATAGGTGAAAACGCAGATCCAGACGATATCCAGAAAGTGCCAGAACAGGCTCAGGCAAGTGAGCTTATTCATCATACGTTCCGGAATTTCAGTCGTACCCATCAGCTGAACGATCAGGGTAACAATCCAGATCAGACCACACGTGACATGCAGACCGTGAGTAGACACCAGCGTAAAGAACGCAGACAGGAATGCACTGCGATCCGGACCGGCGCCTTCTGCGATCATGTGCGCAAATTCACGCAGTTCCAGCCCCACAAAGCCAAGGCCCAGCAGGAAGGTAACGCCAAGCCAAAGGATAACCTTGGAAACCTGGCTCTTATGGGCAGCAATCATGCCGAACCCATAAGTGATGGACGAAACCAGCAGGAGGGCTGTTTCCAGCCCAAGCCCACCAAATTCGAACAGTTCGTGGCCGGTTGGGCCACCGTTAAACTGGTTACGCAGAACTGCAAACACGGCAAAAAGCGTGCCGAAGATGATGCAGTCCGTCATCAGATAGACCCAGAACCCGAACACCACCGGAGATTCGTGGTGATGTTCGTCGTGGCCTGCGGTCTGAACAGTTGTGTTCTGTGCCATATTATTCAGCTGCCTGTGCCATCAGTTTACGGGTGTGCTCGTTTTCAATCCGGGCAACCTCATCGGCAGGGATATAGTAATCGATATCCTTATCAGCGCTGCGGGCAATTACCGAACCGATAACACCAACAAGACCAATAGCAGCCAGCCACCAGATATACCAAACCGCAGCAAAACCGAAGATCAGGGAGAAGATACCACAAGCCAGACCCAAAGAGGTGTTCTTGGGCATGTGAATTGCTTCGTACTGAGCACCAGCCTGACGGGTATCAATACCATTTTCCTTATCATGCATGAACGCATCGAGTTCGTGCACATGAGGAACGATAGCAAAGTTGTATACCGGCGGCGGGGAAGACGTGGACCATTCCAGCGTACGGCCATTCCATGGGTCACCGGTCACGTCGCGGTTCTGCGGCAGGTTACGGTCACGGATGGAAACATACAGCTGTGTAAGCTGGCAAGCGATACCAAGCATAACCAGCACTGCACCAACTTCAGCAACCAGCATCCACGGATGCCATGCCGGGTTGTCGTAGTGGTTCAGACGACGGGTCATGCCTTCGAAACCGACGATGTAGAGCGGTACGAATGCGCAATAGAAGCCAACAAACCAGAACCAGAAAGCGCGCTTGCCCCAAGTTTCGTCCAGCTTGAAGCCCATCACCTTCGGGAACCAGAAGTTCATGCCACAGATGTAACCGAAATACACACCACCAATAATAGTATTATGGAAGTGGGCAATCAGGAACAGGGAGTTATGCAGAACAAAGTCAGCACCTGGGATAGCCAGCATAACGCCAGTCATACCACCGATGGTGAAGGTGATCATGAAGCCAACTGCCCAGTACATGCAAGCATGGAACTGGATGCGGCCCTTATACATGGTGAACAGCCAGTTAAACAGCTTAACACCAGTAGGAATGGAGATGATCATGGTCGCGATACCAAAGAAGGCATTCACGTTCGGACCAGCGCCCATTGTAAAGAAGTGATGAACCCATACCATGAAGGACAGAACCATGATGGAGCAGGTTGCATAAACCATGGTGCTGTAACCAAACAGCGGCTTGCCGGAAAATGCAGGAACAACTTCCGAAAACACACCGAAGGCAGGAATAACAAGAATGTAAACTTCCGGATGACCCCAAGCCCAAATCAAGTTCAGGTACAACATCTGGTTGCCCCCACCATCATTGGTGAAGAAGTGCATCCCGAAGTAACGGTCCAGACCCAGCAGAGCAACAGCAACCGTCAGAACAGGGAAGGCCACCATGATCAGGATGGAAGCACAGAAAGCTGTCCAGGTGAAAACAGGCATTTTCATCCAGGTCATGCCCGGAGCGCGCATCTTCACGATGGTTACAAAGAAGTTCACACCGGTCAGCAGCGTGCCTACACCGGAAATCTGAACGGCCCAGATGTAGTAATCAACACCAACGCCAGGGCTGAACTGATTTTCGGACAGAGGCGGATATGCCAGCCAGCCGCACTGCGAGAATTCACCAATGAACAGAGAAACGTTCACCAGGATAAACGCAGCAGCCGTCATCCAGAAGCTCAGGTTGTTCAGGAACGGGAAAGCAACGTCACGCGCACCAATTTGCAGAGGCACGATGAAGTTGAACAGACCGGTCATGAACGCCATGGCCAGGAAGAAGATCATGATCGTTCCGTGAGCGGAGAAGATCTGATCGTAATGGTGTGGTGGTAGATAGCCTGGGTTACCTGCATACGCCAGCGCGAGCTGAGTACGCATCATGATAGCGTCAGCAAAACCACGGAAAAGAGCGACCAGTGCCAAGATGATATACATCACGGCTAGACGCTTGTGATCGACAGAAGTGAACCACTCTTTCCAGAGGTAGCCCCACTTACCGTAATACGTAATAAGTCCCAGTACCGCGACACCGACAATGACAACGCCGATGAACGTCCCTACCAGGATCGGCACATCCAACGGGATGGCCGAGAGCGATAGTCTCCCTAGCATAGATCCTATTCCTTCATATTCATGTCGGACATCGCAGACTGCTGCACCTGGATCATCTTGCCAGTGCTTTTGTCCATGACCATGCCATTGTTGTACTTGGCAACGATCGTGTTGAACATGCCGGGTTCAACATGCGCGAAATACTCGACGGGGTTCGCTTCGCTTGGTGCAGCAAGTTTTGGATAGGTCTGGCTATCCAGCTGCTCGGAAGAAGACTTCACCTTTTCAACCCAGGCATTGAATTCATCACCGCTTACAGCAAGCGTGTGGAATTTCATGTCAGAAAAGCCACGGCCACTATAGTTGGCAGATTCACCCAGATAGTCGCCTGGTTCGCTCGCCAGCAAATGAAGCTGGGTCTGCATGCCTGCCATTGCGTAGATCATGGAACCAAGACGCGGGATGAAGAAGGAATTCATCACGGAATCAGAGGTGATGTTGAAGTCAATCGGGGTGTTGACCGGAATGGCCAGCTGATTGACCGTTGCAATACCCTGTTCTGGGTAGATGAACAGCCATTTCCAGTCCAGAGCCACCACTTCAACGTGCAGAGGCTTGGTATTTGCTTCTGCTTCAAGTGGCTTGTACGGATCCAGAGAATGACTGGTCTGATAGGTAATCACTGCCAGGAAGAGGATAATCAGGGAAGGCACGCCCCAAATAATCACTTCAATTTTATTGGAGTGGCACCACTTCGGCAGATACTCGGCGCTCGTGTTAGACTGGCGATACTGCCAGGCAAACAGAAGCGTCAGCAGGATGGTCGGAATCACAACAATCAGCATTGCGACTGAGGAGGTGGCAATTAGGGTTTTAACCCCTTCACCAACCGGGCCTTTCGGGTCGAGAACATCAAGTTCACACCCGGCAAGCAGCAATGCTGACGATAGGCCGCCCAATCGCGCCACTCTCGCCAGTAACTTGTTTTTCATCGCACGCCTCTTGGTTCTGACATCAAATTAGCCTCACTAAGACTCTTTGTTCTGCTGCCATAGAAGCCTGACAACAGCAAGAAAAACCGCGTTTCAACATTCCCCACCTACCACAAACACATGCCATGCCATTACTTCCTTCATAAACATAAGGAACACGGCACATCATGCTGGTGACAGAATGAACGGAGCGCGAAAACACCTTACGGACACTTTATTCCTAAAGCGTAGATTCTCAAATGTCGGAAAAGTTCCATCAGCCTTTCGTCATAATCAGGTTAGCTGATATGGCGGTGCGGCATGGGTACTCTGGTGTGATAAAAACAGAGGCAAACAACTTCACGAAATATTTCTAAATGTTTCTATGTTTTTCTACAAAATCAAATTTAACTTTCGATTTCATGCCGTTACACGAAAAAATTTTATCTCACGTTTTCGTTACAGAATCTTGAATCAAGATAACGGCCTGTTTTGGTACGCATTCCAGACAAACATACCGCCATTCATTCAGGGCATACCTTCCCATACAAAAAAACCCAGCCCTCTGAGAGGCTGGGTTTTCTTTTCTAGAATGCCAACAGGGCATACACCCCATTCCGACTCCTATAAAATTAATCGTTGGAGTTTCTTGCGCCCATAAACTGTAGAAGAAACTGGAAAAGGTTGATGAAGTTCAGGTACAGGCTCAACGCATCATATACGCTGCGCTTGACCGTCATTTCAGGGCCTTCATACGCAGCAAGCTGCGGATAGGTAACCCGAATACGCTGAGCATCAAACGCGCTGAACGCCGTGAAGATGAAGACGCCTACAATGCTGTATACATAGTATAAAGCCGGACTCTTCAGAAACAGGTTCACCAAGCCTGCAATCAGTAACCCAAACAACCCCATCATCAGAAAAGAGCTGAAACGCAACAGATTGGCCTTGGTAACATATCCCCACAAAGACGTTGCCGCAAACATACAGGCCGTTACCAGAAACACCCGGACAATGGATGTATCTGTATAAATAACAAAGATATTGGCCATACTAGCGCCCATGGTGGCACAGAACGCCCAGAATAGTGCTTGCGCCCCCTGCAGGGAAAGCCTGTTCAACCCAAAAGACATCACCAGCACAAATGCCAACGGCGAAAGCATAGCAACATCACCCAACAATGTTGGGCGCGGCACCAAGCCACCCGGCACCTGTATCACCTGAAAAAACAGATGGCTCAAACTTGTGTTGGCAATAACATATGCCACTATACCGGTAAGCAGCAGGCCGGATGCCATCCAGTTATAAACGCGCAGCATATAGGCTCGCAGCCCAGCATCCAGATTGGCTGCCTGAGCATTCCAATCTGCGGGCGTAGCGGGGGATCGGTAGTCGTGACTAAACGACATGGTGTTTAACTCTCCTTGTCCGGACAGGCCGGCTTTGCTTAATACTTGTGGCTGCCCTGCCCTGTCGTCAAGGGTTACAAAGAATCAGGTCAAAAACAGGGCGCTTTATTCCCGCCTGATTTTCACCCCTTAATATAACGCATTCCCCCCACAAATCGGCTCTCACAACCCAAGGAATAAAATACCAGTATGTTTTTGATTGCCGGGATCCGTCTTCCCGCCCCAATGCTGGAGTTCTTCCAGCAAATTCAGACCTTCTTCCCCAACCGAGAATGGGAACCCGAACCCTTCTTGTTTCTTCCTTTGGTAATCGTGGGAGAAACCTCTGATCCAGACATTATGGAAAATCTGGATGCGGGATTGCTCTCTATCCAGACCTCAACCCCGGCAACACTTGTTCACTCTGGGTTGGACGTTGTGCAGCAAGGTGAACGAATCATTCTCACGGCCAAGATTCTATCTGCTGTGTGCGATCACCTTTCCGTGAAAATCAGGCGTCAGGCCCAGCAGGCAGGCTTGAAGGTAAAGCGCACCTGCCACCCACTCAGCGTGTCACTCGCCACGATCTCAACTGTTGCACCAGAAGACGTCCATAACTGGTTACGCATACACCATAGCCTGCGCGCACCAGAAGAAGAGGTTTATGAATTCACCCTGTTCAGTTCTTGGAAAAATCGTGAAACGACAGATATGGAACTTCTGGCTGATTATGCGTTTACACCAAGTTGCATAGAGCCCTCACCCTTGTTATAACAAGAACTGTAAGCGCTTTTCATAACCTGATTGTGAGCATAATTTCCTGCTCTACAGGCCTGTAAGCACGGGAAATTATCTCCCAGAATGGAAGCTGCTATTCCTTCCCCGTGATTGACAGACAGCGTTCCCCTTGGCTGTTGTGTGAGAAACCGGCCTGCCGGCTATCTTTTTCCTCACCGTATATAATAGTCGAGGACATGAACGCATGACCCGCCCCGCCTCCGCCAAGAGACGTTCACTGCTAGGAATTCTCGCGGCCGGAACAATCTGTGCCGCTGCTTTGCCTTACGCGGCAGTCCCTGCCCGCGCTGACGGTCAGGGTAATACGGGGGAAGCTATCATCCATGCAGATGATCACCCCGAAAACTGGCTTTCTTATGGTCGCACTTACAGCGAACAGCGCTATAGCCCCCTAGATCAGATCAACCGCTCCAACGTGGGTGATCTTAAGCTGGCTTGGTACTACACGCTGGATACCAACCGCGGTCAGGAAGCAACCCCGCTCGTTGTTGATGGCATTATGTATGCCACAACCAACTGGTCCAAAATGGAAGCGCTGGACGCTGCCACAGGTAAGCTGCTTTGGCAGTATGACCCCAAAGTGCCAGGCAACATTGCTGACAAAGGCTGCTGTGATACGGTTAACCGTGGTGCAGGCTATTGGAACGGCAAGGTTTTCTGGGGCACGTTTGATGGCCGTCTGGTTGCTGCCGATGCAAAAACCGGTAAAAAGGTTTGGGAAGTTAATACCATCCCAGCCGATGCCTCTCTGGGCAAGCAGCGCTCCTACACAGTGGATGGCGCGGTACGCGTAGCAAAAGGCCTGGTGCTGATTGGTAACGGTGGTGCCGAATTTGGTGCCCGTGGCTTTGTTTCTGCTTTTGATGCGGAAACCGGCAAGCTGAAATGGCGCTTCTACACCGTTCCGAACAACAAGAATGAACCTGACCATGCTGCATCAGATAATATTCTGATGAGCAAAGCCTATAAAACCTGGGGCCCTAAAGGCGCTTGGGTACGCCAAGGTGGCGGTGGCACCGTATGGGATTCTCTGGTTTATGATCCGGTTAGTGACCTGATCTATCTGGCTGTTGGTAACGGATCCCCTTGGAACTATAAGTACCGTTCCGAAGGCATTGGTTCCAACCTGTTCCTAGGCAGCATTGTCGCACTGAAGCCTGAAACCGGTGAATATGTCTGGCACTTCCAGGCAACCCCAATGGATCAGTGGGATTACACCTCGGTTCAGCAGATCATGACACTGGATATGCCAGTAAACGGCGAAATGCGCCACGTGATCGTGCATGCACCTAAAAACGGCTTCTTCTACGTTCTGGATGCCAAGACCGGTGAATTCCTGTCCGGCAAAAACTACGTTTACCAGAACTGGGCCAATGGTCTGGACCCGCTGACAGGTCGCCCGATCTACAATCCGGATGGTCTGTACACCCTGAACGGCAAATTCTGGTACGGTATCCCGGGCCCATTGGGTGCGCATAACTTTATGGCTATGGCCTATAGCCCCAAAACGCACCTGGTCTATATCCCAGCTCATCAGATTCCGTTTGGTTACAAAAATCAGGTTGGTGGCTTTAAGCCTCACGCGGATTCCTGGAATGTTGGTCTGGACATGACCAAGAACGGTCTGCCTGACACACCTGAAGCCCGTACGGCTTACATCAAGGATCTGCACGGCTGGCTGCTGGCATGGGATCCGGTCAAGATGGAAACAGTCTGGAAGATTGACCACAAAGGTCCGTGGAACGGCGGCGTTCTGGCTACTGGCGGTGATCTTCTGTTCCAGGGCTTGGCCAATGGTGAATTCCACGCCTATGACGCCACGAATGGTAGCGACCTTTACAAGTTTGACGCACAGAGCGGCATTATCGCTCCGCCTATGACCTATAGCGTCAACGGCAAGCAGTATGTTGCTGTTGAAGTGGGATGGGGTGGCATCTACCCAATTTCCATGGGTGGTGTGGGCCGTACTTCTGGCTGGACAGTTAACCACTCCTACATTGCTGCGTTCTCTCTGGATGGCAAAGCCAAGCTGCCGGCTCTGAACAACCGCGGCTTCCTGCCCGTAAAACCACCCGCACAGTATGACCAGAAGGTCGTTGATAACGGTTACTTCCAGTATCAGACCTACTGCCAGACCTGCCATGGTGATAACGGCGAAGGTGCAGGCATGCTGCCTGATCTGCGTTGGGCCGGTGCTATCCGCCACCAGGATGCTTTCTACAACGTGGTTGGTCGCGGTGCGCTGACGGCTTACGGGATGGATCGCTTTGACACCAGCATGACGCCGGATGAAATTGAAGCTATCCGTCAGTATCTGATCAAACGGGCAAACGACACGTATCAGCGTGAAGTGGATGCTCGGAAGAATGACAAGAATATTCCCGAAAACCCGACACTTGGCATTAACCCCTAATGCCTCGGCAGAGTTACGACGTCATTCAGCACACAGGCGATAAGTGGTAAAAATGATGATTAACAGGCTAAAAGCTGCCCTGGGGGCAGTCGCTGTCGGGCTTCTTGCGGGAACGTCCCTGGCGCATGCACAGAACGCTGATGAAGATCTGATCAAGAAGGGCGAGTACGTTGCTCGTCTGGGGGACTGTGTGGCTTGCCATACATCCCTAAACGGTCAGAAATATGCTGGTGGTCTTTCTATTAAGACCCCCATCGGCACAATTTACTCCACCAACATCACGCCAGACCCCACTTACGGGATTGGCACCTACACATTTAAAGAGTTTGATGAAGCCGTGCGCCATGGCGTGCGTAAGGATGGCGCTACGCTGTATCCAGCAATGCCCTACCCATCCTTCGCCCGTATGACGCAGGATGACATGAAGGCTCTGTACGCATACTTCATGCATGGCGTGCAGCCGATTGCTCAGAAAAATCATCCAACTGATATTTCTTGGCCAATGTCCATGCGTTGGCCGCTGTCCATCTGGCGCTCTGTATTTGCACCGACTCCCAAGGATTTCACACCGGCCCCCGGCACGGATGCTGAAATTGCACGTGGTGAATACCTTGTAACCGGCCCTGGCCACTGTGGTGCATGTCATACATCGCGCGGCTTTGGTATGCAGGAAAAAGCTCTGGATGCATCTGGCGGTCCAGACTTCCTTGGCGGCGGTGGCGTAATCGACAACTGGATTGCCCCAAGCCTGCGTAATGATCCGGTTCTGGGCCTTGGCCGCTGGTCTGATGAAGACCTGTTCCTGTTCCTGAAATCCGGTCGTACCGATCACTCCGCAGCCTTTGGTGGCATGGCAGACGTGGTTGGCTGGAGCACCCAGTACTTCACCGATGCAGATCTGCACGCCATGGTGAAATACATTAAATCCCTGCCGCCGGTTCCGCCTGCACGTGGTGATTACAGCTACGATGCTTCTACCGCTCAGATGCTGGATTCCAACAACTTCTCCGGCAATGCTGGTGCAAAAACATATGTGGAACAGTGCGCTATCTGCCATCGTAACGATGGTGGTGGTGTAGCCCGTATGTTCCCGCCGCTGGCTGGTAACCCGGTTGTTGTTTCCGACAACCCAACATCTGTTGCTCATATTGTTGTTGATGGTGGCGTTCTGCCCCCCACCAACTGGGCACCTTCTGCTGTGGCCATGCCGGATTACAAAAACATCCTGTCTGACCAGCAGATTGCAGATGTTGTAAACTTCATCCGTTCTGCATGGGGTAACCGTGCACCGGCTAACACAACAGCAGCAGATATCCAGAAACTCCGCCTGGATCATACGCCGCTGCCAACACCGGGCTGGGCTAATGCAACTGAAGAATCCGCTACATGGGGCCTCTTCATGCCGCAGCCTTACGGTGCTGGCTGGACCTTCGCACCGCAGACACATGCAGGTGTGGATGAAGCACAGTAAAGCTTCTGCCTAAATAACTAGCCTCTGCTTTATGGGGCTGGTTACAAAGCGCTGTAGTGGCAACACTGCAGCGCTTTTTTTATATTATTTGCATTGTGAGTGAGCAGTTCATCCCCACATATTTAAGCAGAATGATTCCTACCCAGACAAAATTGGAATGGTGCGGCCCAAATTCTGCAGAAAGCAGTGAGGTGGAAACACAACTCAACTGTTTGGTGCAGGAAATCAGGAAATGCACGGCCTGTGCACATAAATTACCATTAGGCCCACGGCCCGTTTTGCATGTTTCCCCTCACGCGCGTTTACTTATTGCCGGGCAAGCGCCGGGCACACGCGTGCATGAAACAGGGATTTCTTTTAACGATGCATCGGGAGATCGCCTGCGAGGTTGGCTTGGTATGAGCCGAGACGTTTTTTATGATTCCAACCGTGTTGCCATTTTACCTATGGCGCTTTGTTATCCGGGCGTGTTGCCTAAAGGTGGCGATCGTCCACCACCACCGGAATGTGCCAACTTATGGCGTGAACGTATTCTGGCTTTGCTGCCGAACCTTCGGCTAACACTTTTGGTAGGGTCTTACGCTCAGAATTACGTTTTGGGAAAAGGCAAAGTATACGAGCGGACAGAGCATTTTCAGGATTTTCTACCGCAATATTTCCCTTTGCCACACCCATCATGGCGCACCGGGGCATGGGAGCGTAAAACTCCCATGTTTCAGGAAAAGATTATTCCTGCCCTGCGGCACGAAGTGGCCCGTGCACTTGCTGATTAAACAGACTTAAAGCACCAAAAGTAGGCGCACATCATTCACATTCGTTAACGTTGGGCCTGTTTTGATAAGGTCATCCAGTTTTTCAAAAAAACTGTAGCTATCATGCTGTTTTAGAAATTCTTCAGCAGCCACACCATTTTGCAGGCCTCGGGCTAATGTATTCGGGGTAAATATGGCACCAGCGGCATCTTCCGTGCCATCAATGCCATCAGTATCCCCCGCCAAACCCCATATAGCTGCCTGACCATTTAAGGCCAGTGCGCAGGAAAGCAGAAATTCTGTATTCCGCCCCCCCTTTCCCGGCTTTGTGCCTGCGCGAATACTTACTGTTGTTTCACCACCACTTAGCAAAACAGCCGGAGCACGTACGGGCACATCATGCGCCTGAACAGAACGGGCAATGCCACTCATCATCACGCCCATTACGCTGCTTTCACCTTCCAGCGCGTCCCCTAAAATTAAAGGGGTTACGCCTGCAGCGCGCGCCACCTCGGCCGCTGCCTGTAACGCCATAAAAGGGGTTGCTATCATTTCAACCCGATTGTCTGCGTTAGCAAAATGCTGGGGTGAAGATGCAGCGGTGTTTTTCTCCAGAACATGGCGAACAGTATCTGGCACGTCTAAATTATATTTATTGAGAATGCGCAAAGCATCTTGAGGTGTTGTTGCATCCAGCACCGTGGGGCCGCTGGCAATAATTGCTGGGTCATCTCCGGGTACATCACTAATAACAAGTGTAACCACTTGCGCAGGCGCTGCTGCCAAAGCCAGCTTACCGCCTTTAATGCCAGATAAGTGCTTACGCACTGTATTCATTTCAGAAATTGCGGCGCCAGAATGCAAAAGTTGGCGGCCAATATTCTGCTTTTCTGCCAGAGTAATGCCCTCTGCCGGCAAAGCTAGCAGCGCAGACCCTCCGCCAGATATCAGGGCAATAACAAGATCATCTGGCCCCAACCCTTTTACGGCCTGCAAGATATCATGCGCAGCCTGTTCGCTCCGTGCATCTGGCACGGGGTGCGATGCCTCCAGAATCGTAATATGGCACGTTGGAACAGCGTGCGCATCCCGCGTGACCACAACACCCTGCAAAGGTACATCTGGCCATGCGGCCTCTAACGCGGCAGCCATAGCGGCGGATGCCTTGCCAGCCCCTACAACAATACAGCGGCCTTTGGGTTTTTCCGGCAAATATTCTGCCAACACTTTAAAAGGATCTGCCGCGGCAACCGCTGCATCAAACATGCTGCGCAACAGGGTACGCGCCTGTTTATTCTGTTCGATTTTGATGTCTGACTGCAACAATGAAACACTCTCCTGCAATGCTTTACCTTAATATCAGAGCCTGTTTTTGACCCATCTGGTTTAGGTAAATGCTTTATCCAGATATGGAGAAGACGCATCAAAGAACGCTCGGTTCTCTGCCAGTTCTGTTTCTATGACCTGCAGACTGGCTAACGCCCGCAGCATTTCTTCACGCACCGAAAGATTTGCTTCGGTTTCCTCGCAGTTCAACAAATATTCTACCGCTATATGTGTTGCCCGCGCAGTCCGACCATATTGTCCACCATATCGACCTGTAAAACGCTGCATGCGTTCCATCATAACCTCTATGGCTTTTTGCGCTTCTGGCGGCAGAATATTCTTTGCCAGAACGGTACGTAACCGCAGCACGTTCAGCGCAATGGTCATGCTAGATAGCACGCCACTTAAATACCGTTCCAGCACATAGGTGTTGCCATCATCTGTTGCCATGGTGGAAAGGCGTACAAACCCGTCTACACTGCGCCCAATAATTTCCGTTACCGCAGGCGCTCTGCGTTGCCCTGCCAAACGGCGCAAGCCACGCAAAATGTTCACACGCATATCCCACCGCAAACCATCTGGATCATATGGCAGAAACACACGGTACATCCACATGCAGAACATCATGGCCAACAACAGCGGCATGACGGTATTGAAATACATAATTTCATCCATCCGCCCCTGATTGATTGGCCCCACCAGAATAGGTAAAAACAGATTGTAAGCGACTGCCGCAAGCACCAGCGGAGGCCACGCAAAGGCTAACCCACCCACCAACATGGGCACAGCCAGACACATAGCCATCATTTCATAAATTGTAGGCTGTGCCATTACCCACAGATCAAGCAGTGCGCTCATACCAATTACACACACAGTGCCATGCAAGAACGCCTGCGTGGCAAGCGCTGGCTGCTCCAAAGTAGAGAACAGCGCACACACAATACCCACAAACATAATAAACGTAAGGCCATCAGGCCACGCGGTGGTAATCCATATAACACCAGCCAGAAAGATGGTGACGGAGGCCCGCAAACTATTGGTAAACGCCATCCGCCAGTCTCGGTAAGACTTCATGGGATAGCGGAAGTGATCATGCGGTTGCGGATTGCGGCTCATTTCAAACTGCTCAATAGCCAGATACAGTTCTTCCAACATGGTATCGAGCTTATGCAACAGTTGCCCTTGGCGAGCGAGCACTTCCTCCTGATTCACATCCATTGGAGGATGTGTGGCGGCTTCCATTTCTTTTTCGAGGCAACCAGCGGCCAGTTGTCGGCAGGTTGCCCGTAAAGACGTGAGATCCCGCAAAACTGGCTCAATAGGCTGGTCATTATCCAGCCTGTCTGGCAGGACTTGCAAAAAAGCGCTCACCTGCTTGGCTGTATTCTGATACTCCGCACCCTGACTATGCGGTACCTCTAGCAGCGCGCCTAAATCCAACCCGCGTGACAGCAACACTGTAATGGCTGCCAGAGCAGCTCGGGCATGATCACCTTCGTGCTGGTGTTTCCCCATTTCAATTTCAGCAAATTCAACTTGATCGCTCAGCGCAATAAGGGTGGAAAACACACCCGGAGAATTTGCCACCGCTCGTCTATCTCCCTGCAACAGGCGCAAAATTGCAGGTACGGCCCCTTTAAGGGCCTGCACAAAGTTAGTTGCCAGCCGCGTTCTGGCCCGCAGTCCTAACTGATATTGGAAGAGAGAAGAAATGGTGGTTTCCACCACAATACCAAGCGTAATGTATGTGGCACGCGCCATTGCGATCTGAAAAATATGATCGGGCGCAACAATGCCATCCAACGCAATAAT
The DNA here is from genome assembly GCF_001766235.1 of Acetobacter ascendens. Taxonomy (NCBI): domain Bacteria; kingdom Pseudomonadati; phylum Pseudomonadota; class Alphaproteobacteria; order Acetobacterales; family Acetobacteraceae; genus Acetobacter; species Acetobacter ascendens. Next base: position 2,575,201 of record NZ_CP015164.1, on the reverse strand, counting down.
AACGTATGTAAAGCCAGAGGCCCGCATACCGTGAATACGGTAATTGGTCATGGCTGCTGGGCCTGGCAACAATGTGCCTATAAAACAGAAAGTGCCAATTCCTAGCGCCACAAAAAAGATATACAGCAATGGCGATTGCGGCATGCTGGCCACCAGCACGATGGCACATATTGTGCCCACCACCATGCCGAACATATGCCAACGCGCCTTGGCAATAGATTTACCACGCGTGCCCTGTGCCACCATCCACACGGTAAGAGCAGCCCATTGCGGGCTCCCCAATTCCCACCACAAGGCAATGCCAAGAGCGATTAAGGATGAAATGGTGGTGCGAAGCGCATACCCAAAAGAAAGCAGATTGGGCGCAAACAACCAACGCAAATGGTCGAGCTTGCGCGGAGGGCCGCCGCCAACAAGCGCCTGCCGGACAATAACAGAGACCGACCGCCAAAGCTGCCCCAAGGAAAGCGTCATGCTTTTCACGCGGCCAAACCTGAGGTGCTAATGGGGAAACAACGTGCCATACATCTTCTCTTACCCCAACATGGCAGAAAAGCGTATTCACACCTCATATGTTCTGTTCTGCACCCAGATGTGCAAACAGAACATATGAATATTGAAAAGTGCTTATTCTTTGTAGGTTAATAGAGTGGAAACAGGTGCATCCACTTTATTACGTCCGCCCAAGCTGGTTAGTTCTACCATAACAGAAGCACCTACCACATTGGCCCCTGCTTTGCGCAGCAGTGCTACAGAAGCAGCCAAGGTGCCGCCGGTTGCCAGCAGATCATCCATAACCACTACGCGCTGGCCGGGCTGGATGGCATCTGCCTGAATTTCCAGCGTATCACTGCCGTATTCCAGATCATACGTGTGGGAAATGGTTTCACCCGGCAGTTTGCCACATTTACGCAGCATCAGCAGCCCACAGCCCAAGCGATCTGCCAGCGGCGCAGCTGTTAAAAACCCGCGGGATTCAACGGCTGCCAACAGATCTGGCTTAAGCGGCGCCACCTGCCGTGCCAAACGCCCCATGGCCAACTGCCAAGCATCCGGATTCCGCATAAGGGTGGAAATATCGTAAAATAGAATGCCCGGTTTAGGAAAATCGGGAACGTGCCGGATAAAGCGCTTGAGGTCGATTTCCTCATGTGCCGTCATGGCCTTAATAATCCTTCCTGCGTGCCAGCCCAAGGCTGACCCTCTGTTACTTCTGCCTTGTATCCTGCCAAAAAGAAGAACACGTTCGGGCAATCCGGCGCCCGCTCTATCCTGCATGCGCCGGTTCTGCAAGGTATGGCGGCTTTTCCCTTATGGTCTGCTTATGCTCCGGTACGTGCACTTAGTGCTGCCGTTACCACTTCCATCAAGCCATCTCGACGAAAGGGCTTGGCCAATAGCCGCGCATTTGCCACACCGCCTTCAGGCAGTTTGGAATCCGCTGTAAGATCTCCAGACATATAGACGACAGCCAGTTCAGGATACCGTTCAACCAGCACGCGTGAGAGGGTTAGCCCATCTAGCGGGCCGGGTAGTTGAATATCGGTTACCAGCAAATCAAGCGGCCCTTCGGCAGCCGCTGCCACATCAAAAGCCTGCTCGCCATCTCCTGCTTCCAACACACGATGACCAGCCATACTCAGAATGGTCACAACAATATCGCGGATAGCTGCATCGTCTTCCACCACCAGCACCTGCAAAGCCTGTGATGGCGCTGGTTTGCTTATTTTAGGCAGCACCGCTGGCTGCAAAACCTGTACGGCAGAAAGCGCAGCCGCCTTGGGCAACCACAAGGAAACTTCTGTTCCGCTGCCGCTGCCTGTTGCCGCCACAACGCGCCCCTTTACCTGTTGAGAAAAAGCCAGAACCATAGCCATACCAAGCCCTGTGCCTGCTCCCTCGCGTTTGGTGGTAAAAAACGGTTCAAACAGATGGTCCAACACATCACGCGTCATACCACTGCCGCTATCAATCACATCTAGCCGCACCCAATCTCCCGCAGGCAGCGGTGTCGGATCTGACACCACACGCATGTTACGGCCTTCCTCAACTGGCAGACTCATCAGATCTGCGTTGACGGAGAATGTGACATTACGGGCAGCAATGCGCAGCCGACCACCGGAGGGCATGGCATCGCGCGCATTGATAGCCAGATTGAGCACCGCACTTTCAAGCTGTGCTGGGTCGGCCCGCACAGGCCACACGCCGGAAATATCAGCACATTCCACCACAATTCTGGGGCCGATCACGCGCGCCAACAGACCATCCAGCAGGGAAAACAGATCAGCCAGATCAAAACAGTCTGGCACACCAGTTTGCTGCCTGCGCATAAAAGAAAGAAGCTGGCTTGTAAGAGCTTCAGACCTATGGCCCGCATGCGTGGCGGCAGACAGATACTCCTGCCGCTGTTCTACTTGGTCGGGTAGATCATGCTCGGCCGCAAGCTCCAGATTCCCTAAAATAACGGTGAGAAGATTTTTGAAATCATGGGCAATGCCTGCGGTAAACTGCCCCAGCGCGCGCAGCTTTTGCGCCTCACCCAATGCGCGCTCACTGCGCAAGCGCATGGTGATATCTGCTGCTGTCAGCACAAACCCACGCCGTTCTGCTGCACCATCTGGGGCAAAAAATAATGTGCGGCACAATTCCAGATCTGCGCCGTTAATACCTTTGCACTCCACCACCACTGGGGGAGCGGGCTGGCCTTTGGCCAAGCTGGTTTCAACATGTTCCAAAGGTTCAAGCAGCGGTACACCATCTACCACCAGCACTGCGCTTAAATCATTGTAAGACAGGCCGGGTTTGAAAAAACTCTTTTCCAAACCGAGCGCCATAGCCAGTTGTTCGTTCCAGTGCCACAAATGGCCATCAGCACCAAACACAGCCACACCAAGGCTCAAACTGTCCAGCGTTGCCCGCAAACGCAACGCCAGATCACGCGATGAAGCCTCTGCCCGCGCTGCCGCCAAGGAAGAACGATCCAGCACCCAGCCTGCGGAAACAAGGCTGAAAACACCGGTAAGAATCCCTAGCAACGCCAAGCGCCGCTGCCAGCTTGTATTGCGCAGCATGTTGGCAACACGATCGGCCTGATCCAGCGTGCTGGCTCGGCTGAGAATGGAAAGGTTTTGATCAAGATCTGCCAGAAGTTGCGCCCCTCCGGCGGGAGTGCCCTCTGGCGAATGTGGCCATGCGCTTATGGTTTCAAGCTGCTGCCATACGCTTTGCAGTGGTTCTACGCGGCCACCACCTTCACGCAGTTGCACTACACGAAAGGATTCGAACCCACGCCGCGCATCTGAAAGCTGCTGAATGGCCTGAACATAACAACTACTATCTTGCGGCCTATGTTCGGCCATCCATGCATAATGGCATATGCGGGCATCACTGGTGGCATGGTGCAGCCCGCGCAAATAATTGCCTGCCGCTGTGCTCTGACGGTCCAGATTACCATGCCGGGCCATTTCATTGCCCAGCTCAATTCCCATTGTGCCAAAAGTTACAATCAGCAGCCCGGCGCCAATAAGCGCCAGAATATGGGCCCGTCTTGCTGGATGCCGTGGCATGTTATGCACGCTCCCTTCCCTAACCCCATCTTTTCATCTGGACTGGGCCGCAGCCCTGTCGCCGTCAAGAGCAGAGCGGGCATAACCGCTTTTTGTTCAGTTTTTAGTTCACATTCTGTCGATGAGGACGCAGCAGACCCGCCAAGAACATCAGAATAGCACCACAACACATGCATCCTGCCATAGGAATTGCAGATACAGCCGAAAATTGTCCAACCAGAACACCGGCTACGGCGCCAAGCACATATTGCAGCGTGCCCGCCAGAGCAGAAGCCGCCCCGGCAAGAGAAGGATGGTCTGCCAAAGCCCCCATCATGGCATTGGGAAAAATAATACCCGTAGGAGCAAGTGCCAGCAGCATGGCCGCAATAACCAACCATACTTCATATGGGTGCCATGCCGGAGGTGCGTACCAAGCGCTCCACAAACTGACTGCCACCAGCAGAATCCCCCCGGTAACGGAAAGGCAAATAGCGCCCAGCAGCAGCTTACCGGAATCAATACGCCCCACCAGCAATCCGTTCACTTGGGAAGCCCCAATCATGAACACGGCAAAGAACCCGAACAGCATGGAAAAATGCAACGGTGAAAAGTGGAAAAGTTGTACAAACACAAACGGAGCTGCCGTAAGATAACTAAAGGACATGAAGGTGGAAAAAGCTGTTATCAGCGCATGGCTGGCAAAGGCCCGATCCCGAATTAGGGTGACGTAACGTGATACAAGCGTAAACGGAGAAAGAGTCACGCGCCGGTCATACGGAAGAGTTTCTGGCAACACGAACAAAATCAGCGCCACACATATCGCACCATAGGCCGCAGAAGCCCAAAAGATAATCCGCCAGGAAACAAACTCAACAACCAGACCGCCCAGCATGGGTGCCAGAATAGGCACAACACCCATGACCATGACCAACTGAGACATCATACGTGCCCCGGCATTACGATCCGGCACCATATCGCGCACGCAGGCGGTGGGGATAACCAGACTGGCAGATGCTCCAACGGAGGCCACAAACCGCGCAATGGAAAACGTGGTGATATCTGGCGCAAATGCACACACGGCAGAAGCCACGGCATACAAAGCATTGCCTATAAGCATGGGCCTACGCCGCCCAAACCTATCGGACAAAGGGCCTACAGTAATCTGCCCGATAGCCAGCCCTACAAACCAGATGGACAATGTAAACTGCACATTGCCAGCACTTGTATGGAAGGTCTGCTCCATGGCCGGAAAAGCCGGCAGATAGATATCTGTCGAAATAGGTCCAACGGCTGTCAGGAACCCTAAAAGTACCGGCATCCACATCGGGATGCGCCCACCAATAAAAGACGTTCCGGCATCCCGCACAGCAGAGGGAGAAGCCATAAGCAGCACTCCAAAAAACAAACAAAAACAGAAGGAAAAAGAAAAGTGTCTGGTAAAAAATACAGGCAACAGCCCGAAGGCCCGCGCCTCTTATTTTACAACGGGCGCAGAATCAGCCCTTAATTCCTGACATCTCAGCAGCAACCAGACCATATATGGATCAGGAAACCTGCCGGGCTATACGTGCATGCCGCCATAACCACACCCCAATTGCGCCAGAAAGCACAAATAAAGCGCCACCTGCTGCATACTGCCAGAAAGTACCCACCTGAACCCCTGCCCCCAACAAAACGGCAACAAGGTTCTGCGGAATACCGCCCAGAAGGGTTGCTGTAAAAAACGGCAGCACATCCATGCCTGAAATGCCCCCTAAAAGGTTCAGCAGTAACGCAGACCCCACGGGCAGCAGCCGCAAGGTAAGAATACTAGAAAACGGCTGACGTGTCAGAAATGCGTCCATTTGGGCAAAACGTTGCCCCAATTTCTGCCGTGCCCATGCACGCCCGCCCCATCTGGCCCAGAAAAACCCGGCCAAGCACCCCCATGTGGAGGCTATGGTGATAAGTGCAAGGCCTTCCCACAATCCATAAGCCAATCCGGCTGCAAATCCGGCCACTTGGCGTGGCAGCCCAAACCCGCACCACAAAACAGCACCAGATAAAAACACCATACGGCCCCATGCGCCTTGGCGCAGTACATCCGTACCATGCAGCATGCTGTGGAGTGCTGGCACATGCCGCAAGCCAACAGCCCCCACCACCAATACAAGCAGCATGAGCAGCGGACGCAAAAGCGATACAGAAGGCCGAGAGGGAGGACGAATATGCTGTTCCATCCAGCCCAGCGGTACCATCTTCTTGCAGCAGCCCGCAAGCTGGCTGTAAACCCAATACAGAAATTTAACCCACAGCGCCAAAGGCTGCCATGCCCACCTCATCACCCCCCCAGACAGACATGACACCCGCCCATCGCAAACTCATTTCAGGCTGGCTGTTTCTGCTTTGCTTCATGCTGCTGGGCATGATCGCCATTGGCGGTGTAACGCGCCTAACGGGTTCTGGCCTTTCCATTATGGATTGGCAGCCCGTAAGCGGCTTTATCCCACCTCTTTCCCACGCTGAGTGGGAAAGGTTATTCGCGCTTTATCAAACCATTCCACAGTATCACCTTCAGCATGAAGGGTTTGGACTGGAAGGATTCCAGAGAATTTTCTGGGCAGAATGGATTCACCGCTTCTGGGGCCGCTTGATGGGTCTGGTGCTTCTGCTCCCCCTGATCTGGTTTGTTGTAAGAGGCATGATTACGCGCCGGCTAGCCCTGCGCTTGTTCATCTTTTTTATTCTAGGTGCGCTGCAGGGTGCTATTGGGTGGTTTATGGTGGCCTCTGGCTTCCGCCCCAACAGCACAGCGGTAGAACCAGTACGGCTGGTGCTGCACCTGAGTGCAGCCCTACTGCTTTATGGTGCCATTTTGTGGACGGCATTTTCTATTCGCTGGCCTACGCCTGAACGTCATGCTGCCTCTTCTGCTGCACGTTTAGCCAAGCGGTTGGCTTGCTTCACCATCGTGCTGCTCTGCACCACAATTATTGCTGGTGGGTTTACGGCTGGCACACATGCAGGGTTCCTGTTCAACACCTTCCCGCTGATGGATGGGCATTTGATCCCGACTGATTACGCCCAGCTTTCCCCTTTCTGGATGAACTGGTTCATCAATAAAGCGGCTGTGCAGTTTGACCATCGCCTTCTGGCCACCCTTACAGCCCTGAGCATAGGCGCTGTGTTGCTTGTTGGCCTAAAAGCAACGGACCTGGGTTCCAAAGCACATAACGCCTTTATTCTTTTGGGATGGGCCGTGGTTATTCAGTACGCGCTTGGCGTTACCACCCTGCTGTTGGTGGTGCCTGTATGGGCTGGTGCTGTGCACCAAACCTTTGCCGCCGTGTTGCTTGGCGTTATGCTGTATGTGCTGCATTGCTTACGCGGCACCAAGGCTGTGGCCTGAGTGAGCATTTAAGAACGTTTTAGTGTTGCGTTTGAAAAACTGGACGATATGGTGCTGCGCATGAATTCCGAGTGGTTCACGTCCGATTCCCTGCAGACCCGCAAATTAGCGGGTGCGGGCGGCGTGGCCCTCCGTCTGGACCTTCTCCTTCGACTAATCTGCCCCTGAGCGAGCCAGGTGGCCAAGCGCTGCCACGCCCAGGGGAGAACAAAAAGAGCGCCCGTGCATAAACGGGCAGAATATGGCACAGCCCCTCTATTCTTGTTCCAGACCAGACTTTTTCAGGAAGAATTCCATGTCTGCTGATACCACCAGCTTCAATCATCCGTCTTTTGGCCGCATGACGCCAGACCGCGTGATTGTGTTTGACACCACCCTGCGTGATGGCGAGCAATCTCCCGGTTTTTCCATGAACCTGGCAGAAAAACTCCGCATGGCAGAAGCGCTGGCCAATCTGGGCGTGGATGTAATTGAAGCGGGCTTTCCTGTTGCTTCTAAAGGTGATTTCGAATCCGTTAACGAGATTGCCAAAAACACCAAAGGTTCCGTTATCTGCGCACTGGCGCGTAGCGGCGGTGCCAAGGATATTGCTGCTGCGGGAGAAGCTCTGACCCCAGCAGAACGCAAGCGTATCCACAACTTTATTTCCACCTCTCCACTGCACATGAATTACAAGCTGCGGATGGAACCGGAAACTGTTCTGGAACTGATTACCTCCGGCAACGCTGCTGCCCGTAATCTAACAGATGACGTGGAATGGTCTGCTGAAGATGGCTCCCGCACAGAACCGGATTTTCTGTGCCGTTGCGTAGAAGCCGCCATTAAAGCTGGCGCCACTACCATCAACATTCCTGATACGGTTGGTTACGCCACACCAGAAGACATGGAAAAAATCTTTTCCATGCTGCGCCAGCGCGTGCCGGGTGCAGATCAGGTAATCTTCTCTGCCCATAACCATAATGATCTGGGGTTGGCTGTTGCCAATACGCTGGCTTCTATCCGTGGTGGTGCACGGCAAGTGGAATGCACCATCAATGGTATTGGCGAACGTGCAGGTAATGCCGCGCTGGAAGAAATTGTTATGGCGCTGCGCACACGGCATGACCAATACCCCTTCACCACTGGCATCCATACAGAAGGTCTGCTGAAGGTTTCGCGTATGCTGGCCACTATCACCAGCTTTGATGTGCAACCTAACAAGGCCATTGTAGGCCGTAACGCCTTTGCACATGAAAGCGGTATTCATCAGGATGGCGTACTGAAAAACGCTGCCACTTATGAAATCATGACCCCCGAAAGCGTAGGTTGGACGCGTTCTTCCCTCGTTATGGGCAAGCATTCCGGGCGCGCCGCCTTCCGCGATAAGCTGAAGGTGTTGGGTTATGAAGGCATGGATGAAGCACGCCTGAACGAAGCCTTTACCCGCTTTAAGGATCTGGCTGACCGTAAAAAGGTTGTGTACGATGATGACATCATCGCGCTGGTGGATGATGAAGCCCGTGACCATGACCGCATCCGCTTTGGTGCGCTGAGCCTGAAATCCATTTCTGGCCAACCATCCGAAGTTGATCTGGAACTGAGCGTAGATGGTAAAACCATTGAAGCCAGAGCTACAGGCAATGGCCCTGTGGATGCCGCTTTTAATGCGCTGCGCAAGGCCTTTCCGCATGAAGCACGTCTGGCCCTGTTCTCTGTAGGTGCTGTCACAGAAGGCACGGATGCACAGGCTCGCACAACCGTGCGTCTGGAAGAAGCAGGCAAAATGGTAGATGGCCAGGGTGCAGATGCCGATACGGTTGTTTCTGCCGTACGCGCTTATGTACATGCACTGAACAAGCTGCTGGTTAAACGGGCACGGACGGAACCAGAAGCCCTAACAGCCTGAAAAAACTTTTCTGGCCCTCCTGCAAAACCGGGCAGACAGACCTTACCTTGACATTATATGTCAGTTTCTTGACGGAAGGTCTTGTCTGCCTCGTTACGCACCGGTAATTCCTGCTCACATATTTCCAAAGCAGCAGGGACGGGTTAGCGTGTCCGGCTTTCTCGTCCTCTGTTGTATGGTGCCCGCTTCAACCAGGAGTCCTGGATGTTTTCTCGTCTGCTCGGTCTCATGTCTGCCGACATGGCTATTGACCTGGGTACTGCCAACACCCTTGTTTACGTAAAAGGACGGGGTATCGTTCTGAACGAACCCTCTGTTGTGGCTATTGCAGATATACGAGGAAAAAAGCAGCTTCTTGCCGTAGGGGAAGAAGCCAAGCAAATGGTTGGCCGTACACCGGGCAATATTACGGCCATTCGCCCCATGCGTGATGGCGTGATTGCTGATTTTGAAGTGGCGGAAGAAATGATCAAACATTTCATCCGCAAGGTTCATAATCGCCGCGCCTTTGCCAGCCCTCAGATTATCGTGTGTGTGCCCTCCGGCTCCACTGCCGTGGAACGCCGCGCCATTCAGGAAAGCGCAGAAAGCGCCGGTGCCCGGCGTGTGTTCCTGATTGAAGAACCCATGGCCGCTGCCATAGGTGCTGGCCTGCCAGTTACAGAACCTTCTGGCAGCATGATTGTAGATATTGGCGGCGGCACCACAGAAGTGGCCGTAATCTCCCTTGGCGGTATTGTGTATGCACGTTCCGTGCGCGTGGGCGGAGATAAAATGGATGAAGCCATTATCTCCTATATTCGCCGTACCCACAGCTTGCTGATTGGTGAAAGCTCAGCAGAACGTATCAAAATCAGCCTTGGCTCCGCCATGATGCCGGATGAACCGTATGAGAACGGCCCATGGCAAGATGTTAAAGGGCGTGATCTAATTAACGGTGTCCCGCGTGAAGTGCAGGTTTCACAAGCCCAAATTGCAGAAAGCCTTATGGAGCCCGTAAGCCAGATTGTGGATGCCGTAACAACTGCACTGGAAAACACGCCCCCAGAACTTGCTGCCGATATTGTTGATAAAGGCATTGTTCTTACCGGCGGTGGTGCGTTGCTCTACCGGTTGAGTGATGTGCTCCGCCTTGCAACAGGCCTGCCAGTTACAGTAGCTGAAGATGCACTTTCCTGCGTGGCTTTGGGCACAGGACGTGCCTTGGAAGAAATGAAACGTCTACGCAACGTGCTCACAACAATGTATTAACCCAAGGCACCAGCTATCTGGCTGTAATCCGGCGCCAGAACGCAAACGGTCATGCCTTCCGCTTTCCTTCCCTCTGATAGGGGTTCCCGGCTTTCATGATCCCGGTTTCCATCCAGGTAAGACAAGCTCTTGGCAAACTGGTTTTGCCAGTGCTGCTGCTATTGTCTGTTGGGATTATTATTGCGGGGCAAGCTGATAGAAGGCTGGCTGATACGGCTCGTATGTATGTAGCAGATGCCCTGGCCCCTTTATGGGGGCTTATTGCCCATACGCAAACAGATGTTAGCCACCTTGTGCAAGGCGTAAAAGACGCCCGGCATTTGGCCGAAGAAAACGCTAAACTTCAAACCGAAAACGCTAAGCTGCGCCGTTGGTATGATGTAGCCGTCTCCCTCGCGCGGGAAAATGATAACCTAAAAACAGAGCTGCACTGGGTGCCAGAACCCACCCCTGCCTTTGTAACAGGCCGGGTAGTGGCAGATAGTGGCGGTATGTATGCCCGCGCTGTGTTGCTTGTAGCTGGCACCACCAGTGGTGTGCATGTTGGCAATGTGGCTTTGGCAACAAATGGCCTGGCAGGGCGGGTTACCGAAGTTGGCCCTCATGCAGCGCGCGTCTTGTTAATAACCGATATTGCCAGCCGCTTACCCATTGAGCTGGAATCCAGCCATGCCACGGCCATAATGGCAGGCGACAACTCCCCCATGCCAAGGTTGATGTATTATCCGCAGGATTCACGCCCCATTGAAGGGGAGCGTGTTGTTACCAGTGATCAGGCAGGTGCCTTTCCCATGGGGTTACCTATTGGCACGGTACATTACCTGCACCCCGGGCAACCGGTTGTGCAGCCCTTTGTGCAACTGGATAAACTGACCATGCTGCGTGTGTTTGATTTTGGGCAATCTGAAATTGAACCGCCTGATGCACCGGGCCATGTGCCACTTACCCGCCCGCATCGGCCATTAGCACTGCCATTCAAGACACTTCTGGGACAAGGACAGGAAGGGTAACCTAATGTCCGATCCCTCACCCCCATCATGGGACCCAGATCTTGAACCGCGCCTAACGCTCGGTCAGAAGCTGGATCGCACAGCACGCCATCTGCTGCCATCTGCTTTTATTGTTCTGGTTATTATCTTTTTTTCGGCCCCCCTTGCCATTCCCGGTTCTGCCGAGCTGCTTTCTGCCATTGTTATTGGCTCGGTATTTTTCTGGTCTGTTTGGCGACCTACGGGCATGCCTGCTCTGGCACCGTTCTTGCTTGGCCTGTTTATGGATTTGGTTGGCTTTACGCCTTTGGGCGTAAGCTCATTTATTCTGCTTCTGGTTTACGGAATCAGCACCTATGCCCGGTTTGGGCTCATGCGCATGAATTTTTTAGTAGTATGGTTCCTTTATGGTCTGATAGGTGGAGCCGCTTCTTTCTTGCAGTGGGCATTGGCATGTTTGTTCCGGCTGCATGGCCTTGATCCGGCGCCTGCCTTTTTTGAAGCACTACTGTGCATAGGGGTTTATCCGTTGCTTTCCGCCATCTTCTCATGGTTCCTGCATATTCTGGATGAAAAGGAATCCGCATGAACAGGCATGAAAGCTTCTTATGTGGCTGAAGAAGCGCAAGAAAGAAAACCGGCGTTTTCTACCTGTTCGTGAACAGAAAGACCCCGCCCGCGGCGTTTTTACACGCCGGGCGCTGCTGTTTATGGCTGTTCAGACTGTGGCTTTGGGAGAGCTTGGCCGCCGCCTGTATAAAATCCAGATAGAAGATGGTGACCATTATGCCCGTATGGCTGCCAAAAACCGTATCAGCAAGCGCCTTTTGGCGCCGCCTCGCGGGCGTATTGTAGATCGCTACGGCGTTGCCCTTGCCAATAACAAGGAAAACTGGCGCGCCCTTTTGATGCCCGAAGAAACCACAGATGTTACGGGCACGATTGAACGGTTTTCCAGCATTATTCCGCTAGATGAACGTGACCGCACACGAATCGCGCGTGAAATGCGGCATCAGCGGCGCTTCGTGCCCGTCATGCTGCGAGATTTCCTCTCATGGGATGAAATGGCGCGTATTGAACTCAACGCACCTTCTCTCCCCGGTGTGTTGATTGATGTAGGCACACGCCGCGTTTATCCAGAAGGTGAATTGCTCGCCCACATTATCGGTTACGTAGCTCCGCCCAATGAAAAAGATGTGGCCCGCTCTGCTTTGTTGGCCCTGCCGGGGATGCGCGTAGGACGCGCGGGTATTGAGCAAAGTCAGGATGACAATCTTCGCGGCACGGCTGGATCTGTGGAAATGGAGGTCAACGCTGTTGGGCGTGTGATGTCTGAGCTGAACCGCGAAGAAGGCGTTCCTGGTGAAGAAATCAGCCTGACCATAGATCGTGCACTCCAGCAAAAAGTGCTGAACGCCATAGGAGATCAAACAGCCTCTGCCGTGGTGATGGACTGCCAGAATGGCGAAGTGCTCGCCATGGTCAGTACGCCTTCGTTTGATCCTTCACTGTTTGATAGCGGCGTAAGCCACGCGCAGTGGATTGAATGGACAAACAACCAACGCACCCCCCTTATCAACAAAGCTGTAGCGGGGGTGTATCCGCCCGGCTCCACTTTCAAACCTGCCGTTGCAATGGCAGCTTTGGAATCTGGTCTTGTTTCCCCCACAGATCGTTTTTTCTGCCCTGGTCATTTGGATGTAGGTGGCACACGCTTTCACTGTTGGTCTCGGTGGGGGCATGGATCTGTTGATCTGCATTTGGCGCTAAAATATTCCTGCGACGTTTATTTTTATGAAGTCGCGCGCCGTATCGGCATGGAACGTATTGCGGCCACAGCACATAAATTTGGCCTTGGCACGCAGTTGGATATTGAACTGCCCCACACGCGCACCGGCCTTATTCCCACACCAGCATGGCGGCAGGCTCATCACCACCATTGGAACGGCGGAGATACAATTGTAAGCGGCATTGGGCAGGGGTTTGTACAAGTTACGCCCTTGCAACTGGCAACCTATACAGCCCGCATTGCCTCTGGCCGGGCCGTACAGCCCCATCTTGTGCGTGCCATTAACGGGGAAATCGGCAAGCAAGTACAGCCAGACCATTGGCCTACCCTTGATATGCCAGACAGATATCTGGCAGCCCTGCGCTCTGGTATGTTTGCCGTTATTAACGAACCCCACGGAACGGCCCCCAAGGCGCGGCTGGATCTGCCCGGCATTACCATGGCTGGCAAAACGGGTTCAGCGCAGGTGCGGCGTGTTTCACGCGCATTGCGTGAAAGCGGGCATTTTAACTCTGCCAATCTGCCTTGGGAGTATCGGCCGCATGCGTTGTTTATCTGCTTTGCCCCGTATGATTCTCCACGATATGCTGTTTCTGTTGTAATCGAACACGGAAACGCAGGCGCAGATGCTGCCGCCCCTCTGGCCCGCACCATCATGCGCGATACTCTGCTGCGTGATCCGGTAACACACACCACACCGCCACCAGAAAGCGTAGCTGATGCAAGCAGCCTGATAAGTGATCCATGAAGTTTCATAAACGGCTGCTCAGAGCAGAACCCAGCTTTCGCCTTATGTCCAAGCTATGGCGTATCAGCTGGTTGTACATTTTGCTGATCTGCACATTGGCTGGCGTTGGGTATGTAACACTCTATTCTGCTGGTGGCGGCACGCCCTACCCGTTTGCTGCCCCGCAAGCTGCACGCTTTGCTGTGGGTTTGGTGATGATGATTACCATCGCCATGCTGCCCCCACGTATGCTTATTCACGCAGCGGCACCTATGTATGTGCTCTCGCTTATCCTACTGGTGGCCGTGTTACGCATGGGCCATGTGGGCAAAGGCGCAGAACGTTGGTTGATTATAGGTGGATTACAGGTTCAACCGTCGGAATTCGCCAAAATTGCGCTGGTTTTGGCACTTTCTGCATGGTTTTCTCGTATAAGCTATGCCCGTATGGGCAACCCTTTATGGTTAATACCGCCAGCCCTTATCGTGCTAGTGCCTGTTGGTCTTGTTCTAAAGGAACCTAACCTTGGTACTGCCGTCATTATTGGCGGCATTGGAGCATCGTTATTTTTTGCTGCCGGAATGCGACTTTGGCAAATCGTGCTGCTTTTGCTTCCTGTCCCTTCGCTTATCAAGTTTGCATACAACCATCTGCATGATTACCAGCGCGCGCGCATAACCACCTTTTTGCACCCTGAAAATGATCCGTTGGGAGCAGGCTACAATATTATCCAATCCAAAATTGCACTTGGTTCCGGCGGTATGTGGGGGCAGGGCTATCTGCATGGGTCACAAGGGCAATTAAACTTTCTACCCGAAAAGCAAACAGACTTCATTTTTACAATGATTGCTGAAGAATGGGGCTTTGCTGGTGCTGCCGCTGTGATTGGCCTGCTACTCATAATTATTCTGGGCGGCATGATCATGGCTATCCGCTGCCGTAACCGCTTTGGGCGCCTGATTGCCCTTGGCATCAGCATGAACTTCTTTTTCTACTGCTTGGTTAATCTTTCCATGGTGATGGGCGCTATCCCCGTAGGGGGGGTGCCTTTGCCGTTGGTCTCTTACGGTGGCTCCGCCATGCTGAATGTTATGCTGGGGTTTGGGCTACTGCTTTCAACATGGGTTCATCGTGATTCTGTTGACGATGAGGAAGAAGAAGACGCCAACAAAGATCTTATCTGATGCTTCCGGTACCGCAGTTTTGTTGCTTATAAAAAAGGCCGCTCTCAATATCAGAGCGGCCTTTTTTTATATAGTTTTGCGGTCTTAAATTATTGAGCACTGGAAGGCTGCGTCACACGCAGGATCCAAAGCTGCGCAATATCATGCGCACCGTTATCTCCTTCAACACTGCGCAAAGCAGCCAGAGCCTGATCCTTATGGCCCGCATAAAGCTCTGCCAGCCCCAAGTGCAGGCGCGCAATATTCACGTCACTTACGCCCTTGCTCATAGCTTGCTGCATAAGCTGCAGCCCTTTATCAGCCTGCCCGAAAGTAACGTAATTGTACCCAACGGTCAGCAAATCATTCCCATTGCTGGCAGAAACAGCAGCCTGTTCATCTGCTGCAATAGAAGCCTTTTTGGAAGCTACAGCCTTTTCAACCATGGCCTTCAAACGGGCCTGACGAGGAGCTTCAGCCCCCTGCCCTAACACGCCCGATTGATAGCCTTGGTTCATCAGGTCCAGCGCCAGTTGCGGTGTATTCTGCTGTACCGCAATTTCCGTCATATCCATAAAATCACGCGCTTGGGAAACATCCCCAACAGCCAAACGGATACGATAAACATCCAACTGCAAGGATGCCGGAATTTTAGTGTTCACCACCAGCTCATGCAGCAATAGCGCCCAGTATTCCTTTTTGGGATAATAGGTCGCCAACAACACATAAGCATGCGTTGTAGCTGCAGAATCTTTTAGTGCTGTCGCACTGGCCGCAAGCATTTGCAGTTCAGATTCTGTGGGTGTTTTGCCAGCCTTTATGGCTGCATCAGCCTGCTGCTTCACCACCTTGATGGTGTTCGGGTAATCCTTCTGCAGATAGTAGGATTGCGCCAGCAATGTTTCCATCTGAGGATCAGAACCAGCGACCTTCAGATAACGCTGAATATTGGCAATAGCTTTAGGGTAATCCTTGGCAGTGTAAGCCATGGTTGCTTCAGACTTTAGCATCTGATTTTTCATGGCCTGCGGCGTGCGGGGGGAAGCAATTAGCTTATCATAGGCCGCTGTTGCGGCAGAAAGATTGCCTGCCTGTGTGGCCACAGCCGCACGCATCTGCGCAATGGTATAATCTTCGTAATCTGTTTTGCCTTTTACGGCATCTGCAGCGTTTACTGCGTCCATCGCCTTGGCATAATTATGTGTCGCCAGAGCAGACTGCGCGGCTTCCAGTTCTGTCCCAACCTGTTGGCCAAGTTCATCTGCCGCATGTGCAACTGGCTGCATAACAACCCATGCTGTTGTTGCACAAAAAAGGGTACGTAAAAAACGAGAAGCCATTCTCAAAAATCCTCACTTACCGTCAGCGAACTGTTCCTGCCCGACGATTCCGAGTTTTGTAACGCCGAGGCGCTGTGCATCGGCCATGACGTGAACGACGGTTTTATAGTCTGCCAGACGGTTGGGCTGGAGATGGAATTCTGGCCGGGAGGCCTCGGGCCCGCTTGCGATCTCACGCAGATGCGCCTGCAGATCGGCCTCACCATTGATGGGCTGACCGTTCCAAGTCAGCGAGTTGTCAAAGTCCACAACCAGCGTCACCACAGGAGTTTCTTCCGTGCTGGGCGGTGGATTACCCTGTGGCAGATCAATCGAGACCGCCTGCGTCTGCAACGGGATGGTGATGATCAGCATGATCAGCAGCACCAGCATCACGTCAATCAGTGGCGTGGTGTTGATGTCTACAATGCCTTCATCTTCCGTTGTGCTCTCAGAGCCAACATTCATGCCCATGGTCTGTGCTCTCCCCCACAGGATGGGGTGGCGTGCTGCGCCACCCGCCCCTGCCTATTTCGGCTTTTCCGTAATGAAATCGATATGGCTGATGCCTGCTTCCTGACACGTGGCCACCAGACGGCCCACACTCTCATAGCGTGTGGTCACATCTCCGCGGATCTGGATCTGCGGCTGCGGCTTTTGCACCGCCGCCTTCTCCAGCCGGGCCAAAAGATCGGCCCGGTCCTTGATCGGCGTTTCATCCCAGAAGGTCTGTCCATCCGCCGTAACGGCCAAAACCACATTGCTCAGCTTGGTCTGGGTGGGCTGGTTCATGTCCTTGGGCAGTTGCACCTTGACGGTATGTGTGGCCACCGGAATGGTGATCAGGAAGATGATCAGCAGCACCAGCATCACATCCACAAGCGGTGTGGTGTTGATGGCGGAGACGACGTCGTCTTCCCCGCCACTATCGCCAATCTGCATGCCCATAAGCGCTCTCCTTGCCTTGACCTGATTGATTACCCGATGCGGTTGGATACAGTGGCTGTGGTGGGGGAGTTATCCGGACGCACCACAATCTGGTCCACAGCGGCCCCATGACGCACACCCCCGATGAGGATGGACTGCAGGTCAGAGGCAAAGTCTCGCACCAGATCCATGGCTGTCTTGTTGCGGCGCACCAGCAGGTTGTAACCCAGAACGGCTGGCACAGCGGTGGCCAGACCAATGGCTGTCATGATCAGGGATTCACCCACAGGTCCGGCCACTTTGTCGATGGAGGCCTGACCGGCAATACCGATAGCTGTTAGCGCATGGTAGATCCCCCACACCGTGCCGAACAGACCGATGAACGGAGAGGTGGACCCCACGGTGCCCAGAAACGCCAGACCCTTTTGCAGGCTGTTTTGGATGTTGTTCACCGCGCGCTGGATGGACATGCCCGTCCAGCTATGCAGGTCGATGCTTTCCTGCATCGTGCCTTCATGGTGCTCGGCAGCCACAATGCCGGTATCGGCGATGTAGCGGAACGGAGAGGTGGAGGTCAGAGCGGAAGCCCCTTCCTGAATGCTGTGCTTGGTCCAGAAGCTTTTGGTGGCTTCCTTGGCGGCGGCAAACAGGCGGGCCTGCTCGATAAACTTGGTGATCATGATATACCATGTGCCCAAAGACATGGTGAGCATGATCAGCAGCACGCCGCGGGCAATGATATCCCCATTGGACCACAGGGCGCCCAGACCGTAGGGATTGGCTTCTTCCTTGGTGTCTGCCGCAGGTGGGGCCTGTTCAGCCGGAGCGCTGGCTGTGGGGGCTGCATCCGGTGTGACTGCGGGAGCCGGCGCGGAAGATGGCGCCGCATCAGGGGCGGGCGCCGTAGCTGCAGGCGCTGTGGCGACCGCATCCTGCGCAAAGGCTGCCACAGGGGCTGCAGTGCTCATCAGCAGCGCCAGAGCCGGAGCCGCAAGACCTGACACAAAAGAACGGGGCAGTCTGGTCATCTTCCTCATAATCCTCATCATCAGGGCCCGATCTACTTTCGTGTTATGTAAACAGATCGGGCAATCCGTAATTTGTACTACTGGCCAGTATGAAAAACTGACCCCGTTTTAGTCATCTAGCCTAAAGCGAATGACATAGACCTTGTGCAGTTCCTTCACCGGAGCGCCATTACGCGAAGCCGGGCGATAGCGAGCCTTATGCACGTAATCCAATGCAGACTGAGCAAAGGCCTGACCGCCAGAAACTGACTGCACATGGCAATTGCTGGTCATGCCAGAAGCTTCCACATCGCAAATCAATGTAACGCGACCTTCAATGTTCTCTTCCTCCATTTCTGGCGGATAGACCGGCTGCACATTGTTTAAAGGTGCAGAACCCGCAGACGTATCTGGTGCGTCTGTCGTGCCATCTCCTGCGGCAGCTGCACTACTGGGGGCAGATGTTGCCGGAGGCGCTGCAGCCGTTTTGGTTTGCGGCGGCGTTGGGTGCTTGGGCGGAGCCTTGGCCACATGCTTGATGGGCGGCTTAGGCGGCGGCGGCACCTTGATCTTGGGCGGCGGAATATATGGCGGAGGAGGCACTGCCATAACCGGCGGCGGGGGTGGCGGAGGAGGCGGTGGCGGAGGAGGCGGCGGGGGTGGCAACATAACTGTTTTGATAGGCGGATGTGTAACAGGAACACTTGCCGTGGTGCCCATACCGTACATCAACCCCAGTACGCCCAGAAGATGCAGCGCGACAACCACCAACAGGGCAACAACACCGACAACAGCCCCTACCCGGAACGTATATCTCACCGAGCCCGGCTGTTGCTCGTAGTCATTCATATTTGCACGTCCTCCTTTGTCACCCTGCATCCCAACAGATGCTCTTGCCTTACCCTTGATACACAGGGCGTTACCGGAGCCTATTTACGCTGCCATGACAATAACAGATTGCTGTTCTGCCATACAGGTAACCTTTTCCGACTTTCGATTGGGCAATTAGATAGGCTTTCTGTCAAGAATGTTCTGCTAATTTCACATTTTCTTTCATAAAGACAATCTGTTCTGGCGTGAGAACAAAATCTCTCTAAAGCCGAGTTTTCTCGGCTCTATCGGCGTTTTTTCTGTTTAATTCCGCCTTTCATCACAACAAAAAAGCAGGCCCAAAATGGAGCCTGCTTTCCTGTATTTTTATTTCGATTCAGAAATAAACTCTTACTGGGCAGAAGCACTGGCCTCTGATCGCGTTGCCCCTACGCGCATAGCAAGTGCGGCTGCCATAAAGGCATCCAAATCACCATCCAACACCGCATCCGGGTTGCCGGTTTCTACCCCTGTGCGCAAATCCTTTACCATCTGGTAAGGCGCAAGCACGTAAGAGCGGATCTGATGCCCCCAACCGATATCCGTTTTGGCAGCTTCTGCCGCCGCGGCTTCGGCTTCGCGCTTCTGCAACTCTGCTTCATACAAACGCGCACGTAGCATCTGCATGGCCGTTGCACGGTTACGATGCTGGGAGCGGTCTGTCTGGCAGGCTACCACAATGCCCGTGGGCATATGCGTAATACGGATAGCGGAATCCGTTTTGTTAACATGCTGCCCACCAGCACCAGATGCCCTAAAGGTATCTACTTTCAGGTCTGCGTCATTGATTTCGATTTCAATGGAATCATCAATAACGGGATACACCCAAACAGACGCAAAAGATGTCTGACGACGTGCTGCGGCATCAAATGGTGAGATACGCACCAAGCGATGTACGCCCGCTTCTGTTTTCAGCCAGCCATAGGCATTAGGGCCGGAAACCTGAATAGTAGCAGATTTCAGACCTGCCTGCTCACCTTCCGAGCTTTCCATCAGCGTGACCTTGTAGCCATGCGCCTCTGCCCAGCGGGTGTACATGCGCAGCAGCATTTCTGTCCAATCCTGCGCTTCCGTACCCCCGGCACCTGCGTTCACTTCCAGATAGCAATCATTACTGTCTGCTTCACCAGAAAGCAGGCTTTCTGTTTCACGTCGTTTGGCTTCTTCCGCCAGATCACGCAGCGTGGCCATACCTTCGGCCACCAAATCTGCATCCCCTTCGGCTTCTGCCAGTTCAATCAGTTCGCTGGTGTCGCGCACATTGGTTTCAAGCGCTTCCACACCTTCAATCTGGTTGGCCAGAAGGGTGCGCTCACGCATCATTTTTTGCGCAGCGTCTGAATCATTCCACAGATCGGGGTCTTCTGCCCGATTGTTCAGTTCAGCGAGTCTTTCCTGGGCGACATCCCAGTTAAAGATGCCTCCTCAGCAGTGCCACTGACTGCTTGATCTGGTCGTTAAGGGCTTCAGTCTCGGCAGACATTAGGCCGATTCTCCATATTTTTCTATCATGTCAAAAAAGACAATGTGGTGTTGGCCCTCAATAAAGGCCACCCATACCAATGTCACCCCCGGCTGGTGCAGAAGGCGCCGCAGAACCAGACGAACCACCATTGCCGGAAGGCGCGTGTTCTCCTGATTGGCCGCCCCCAGAACCTTCGGCAGCCATATCGCTTTCAGAATCAGGCATGTTTTCAGCACCTGTATCTGCGGCTGTAAGTTCCTGTGGGTTTACGTTGCTTGAAAGGTTTGCGCTCAGCCCCGGCACCTGCCCTTCCTTAAAGGCATCTATGGCCACGCCCCTACCCGTATCATATTGCACGAGAGTAATGCCCACAGGCGGCACAAAATCCTGCCGTGGGTACCCATCCAAGGCGGTTTTCATCACCTTGTTCCACAAGGGGCCAGCAATAGCACCGCCTGTTTCGTTTTTACCAAGGGATTGAGGCGTATCAAACCCTATCCACACAACGGTTACGAGATCTGGGGTGTATCCAGCAAACCATGCATCATTAAAATTCTGGCTGGTACCGGTTTTGCCCGCGATAGGCACATCTATGCCTGTTCCAGCCCGCATGCCTGTGCCGCGCCGGATAACATCCTGCAACATGGTGGTAATCTGGAACGCACTCTGGGCGGATGCCACCTGCTGCCGACTATCATGCAAGGCAGGCGCATCATTCTGCCCTGGCATGACAATAGGTTGCTCCACAGGTGCAGCGGCAGGTGCAGCTTTTCCTGTATCCCCAGATTTCTGATCCGATGGTGCATCCGGGAACACTGCATCAGCTGCAGGTTGGTCTGTCGTCTGTCCACCATTAGATTGTGCAGAGGAAACTGTGGTCAACGCCAGCCCCTCCGGCCGCCAGATAACGTGCCCTTCCCGGTCCTGCACATCATCCACCAGTGTTGGCGTTACCTTACGCCCACCTGCCGCGAGCGAGGCATAGGCTCCGGCTTCCTTCAGCACGGTGGTTTCTACAGCCCCCAGTGCCGCGGGGAGCACATGCGGCATAGAATCCACCAACCCAAGGTTGGTGGCCATATCCGCTACGGTTTTCATGCCCAGATGGGCCGCCAAACGAATAGTAACCAGATTGCGCGATTCACGTAGGGCATCATGCAGAGTGGTCGGACCCCAGAAATCTTTTTCATAGTTATTCGGGTGCCATGCTCCGTAAGAAACGGGAGAATCATCAAACTTCTGGGAAGGGGAAATCCCCTGCTCCATGGCATCCAGATAAACAAATGGCTTGAAGGAAGACCCAGGCTGACGCAGCGCTTGTGTTGCGCGATCAAACTGCGAAGCCTGAAAAGACCATCCCCCCACAAGAGCCAGAACCCGGCCCGTGCGTGCATTCATGGTCACAATAGCGCCTTCCACCACAGGCACCTGCATAAGGGCAACATGGCCACCTTCGGCCTGTGGTTGCACCATTATCACATCACCGGCGCGCAATGGCTTAAAGCGTCGTGCCCATGCCATATCCTTGCCCTGCACCACGCCTGTACGGGGTTCACCCCCGCTTTGGGTGGCATTGTTTCGCCGCACCACGCTGCCTTCAAGCCAGCCCACCTGCCCCTTTGCGTCCAGCACAACAGCCAAACGCCATTGGTCAAGCATGCCAGCAGGTACGGGTACGCCCTGTAAGGCCTGCACCCATTCTGCTGTAGAGGAGGATGACCCAATATCGGAGAGATGATGCACTGGACCACGCCAGCCACGATGTGCGCGATCATACGCCATCAACTCTTGGCGCAGAATATCCTGAGCATTGCGCTGGAGCGGCAGATCCAAGCTGGTGTGAACATCCAGCCCACCCTGCATGGTTACGTCCTGACCATAGCGCTCCATCAGTTCGCGACGCACTTCTTCCGCAAACCATTCGGCCCCGAGTGCCGGGCCTGGGCGCGTAAAGCTACGGGTGGTTAGCGGCTGGGCTTCTGCTACGCGCGCAGCATCGTGCGTAATGGCCCCAATATCGGCCATGCGCTCCAGCACCCAGTTTCTACGCCCTCTGGCAGCATCTGGGAAACGTACAGGGTTGTAATTGGTGGGAGATTTGGGCAGCGCCGCCAAAAACGCGGCTTCTGCATCATCCAGCTGATCAAGCGGCTTGTTGAAATAGGTCTGAGATGCTGCGGCAATGCCATATGCGCCGCTGCCCAGATAAATTTCGTTCAGATAGATTTCCAGAATCTTGTCTTTGGGCAGAACCTGCTCCACCCGCATGGCCAAAAAGGCTTCCTTGGCTTTACGCCTGAAGGATACGGCATTACTGCCCAACAGCATGATACGCGCCACCTGCTGCGTGATGGTAGACGCCCCAATAGGCCGCTTGCCTTTGCCGCGCGTTAAATCCGTAAGGCCAGCGCGTGCAATGGCAACGGGGTCCACCCCTTTATGCGTCCAGAATTTCTGGTCTTCTGCGGCCACAAAGGCACTTTTCACCTTATCGGGCACAGCACTGATGGGCACAAAAATACGCCGCTCATTCGCCAGTTCGGCAATAAGCTGATCATCTCCCGCGTAAAGGCGGCTCATAACTGGCGGCTGATAAGAGCGTAAACCCTCTACCGTTGGCAGATCCGCCACAATCCCTTCGTATTGAGACCACAGCAAAACCACTGCACCCGTAGTGCCGACCAACGCCGACGCAGCCGTTGCCCCAAGCACCTTCCGCCATTGGCGAAAGCGTGGGCGGCGCAGATCGGGCCTGCGATTTTGCGGAGACCTGCCCTGAGAATGGCTAGAAGATGAACCCGGATCACCAGAAGACGGAGCGCTTGTCATACAGGCCCTTTACCATTCTCATACATAATCGTCTGCCCTGTTTGCGCATTGTAATAAAAATCATGGCCGAATTCCGACCACATATACAAACAGTGGCTAACCTAGCATTTCACCCAGCAGGCGGGCGGTATAATCAACCACCGGCACAATACGCCCGTAATTGATACGGGTGGGGCCAATAACCCCTATAGCCCCTACTATCCGGTTTGCCTCATTACGCGCTGGCGCCATAACAACAGACATACCCGTAGCCCCAAACAACCCACTTTCTGCACCAATAAAAATACGCACACCTTCTGAGTTCTCTACCAATTCCAGTAGGCGCAACATGGTTTCCTGCGCTTCCAGCCGGTCAAACAGTGTTTGAATGGCCAGCAGCCTGTCCTGCCCATCTACGTCGGCCAATAAACGGGATTGCCCGCGTACAATCAGGGTGCCGCCCAGCCCATCTCCGCCACCATCCCAAATGGCAAGGCCGCTTTCCACCACCTCTGCTGTGAGCCCGTTCAAAATGCTGCGGTCTTCCGTCATTTCAGAACTTACGCGCGTGCGCAAATCTGGCAGAGATGCCCCCATGGCCCGTGCATTCAGATAGTTTGCGGCCTCCAC
Organism: Acetobacter ascendens; assembly: GCF_001766235.1. Classification (NCBI taxonomy): domain Bacteria; kingdom Pseudomonadati; phylum Pseudomonadota; class Alphaproteobacteria; order Acetobacterales; family Acetobacteraceae; genus Acetobacter; species Acetobacter ascendens. Next base: position 2,551,435 of record NZ_CP015164.1, on the reverse strand, counting down.
CAAAGCGGAAGGCGGCATACCGGGAGGTGTTTCAATAACGCGGTTTTCAACATGTCCATCTGCACCCACCAGAATAACCAATGCGCGATTACTGCCTAACGCCACAAACTCGATATGCTTGATGCCGCCGTCTCCTTTAGGAGCCACCACCAACCCAGCCGCATCGGACATCCCCGCCAAAAGCGAAGAAGCCTCTGTGAGCGTATCTTGCAGTGATCTCCCCTTGGCTTCCAGAGATTGACCAATAACCCGCTGATCTTCTTCCGAGAGCGCGCCAAACTGTAACAGGCCATCTACAAACAGCCGCAATCCTTTTTCTGTAGGCAACCGCCCGGCAGATGTATGGGGAGAAAACAGCAGGCCTGCTTCTGTAAGGGATGCCATAATGTTGCGTATTGTGGCCGGAGAAAGCGGCAACCCCAACCTATCAGACAAAGTGCGAGAGCCAACAGGTTCTCCGCTCGCCACATATTCTTCCACCACTTCACGCAGAATAGCCGCAGACCGCGCATTCAGCCCCGGAGGCAGAGCAGCTTTTACTGGCAGCAAACCACGCTTCATGACACAAGGGCTCCTTCGCATATCCATAAATCCCGGATAGCCTTTATATACCTTATTCGTGCAGTTTTACTGCCGACAAAAGCGCACCATTCGCGCCAGACATCTTAATTGTACCAAGGAGCTTTCCATGCGCCCTTCAGGCCGCCAGCCAGACCAGATGCGCCCCATTACCATTGAAACCGGCTTTGCCCATCATGCTGAAGGCTCTGCCCTTATTCGCGTTGGCGGTACGGAAGTGCTGTGTACTGCCAGTGTAGAAAACCGCGTGCCACCTTTTTTGCGTGGCAAAGGCACAGGCTGGGTTACGGCTGAATACGGCATGCTGCCCCGCGCTACCCACACACGCGGCAACCGTGAAGCAGCTAAAGGCAAGCAGTCTGGCCGCACGCAGGAAATCCAGCGCCTTATTGGCCGCTCCCTCCGCGCAGTAACGGATCTGGACGCTCTGGGTGAAATGAGCATTACGCTAGATTGTGACGTGTTGAACGCTGATGGCGGCACACGCTGCGCTTCCATTACAGGCGCATGGGTGGCTTTACGTTTAGCCCTTGGTAAACTGGTGGCCACCAATGTGCTGCCTCGGCTGCCGCTACGCGGGCAGGTTGCTGCCGTTTCCTGCGGGCTAACAACAGAAGGGGCCGTGCTGGATCTGGATTACGTAGAAGACAGCTCCGCTTCTGCTGATACCAACTTTGTGCTGACAGCAGACCGTCGCATTGTAGAAATTCAGGGCACAGCCGAAAGCGCACCGTTTACGGAAGATGCCTTTGACAACCTGTTCGCACTGGCACGCAAAGGTGTGACCGAGCTGTTTGAGGCTCAGATGGCTGCGGTAGAAGCGGTGGAAAAAAAGCGCATATGAACTCCATAAAACCAGAACGTGGCAGCACCCTTGTGCTTGCCACGCACAATGCAGGCAAGCTGGCAGAATTTGCCACGCTGCTGGCTGATTTTGGCATTAAGGTTGTTTCTGCTGGTGAGCTAAACCTGCCAGAGCCAGAAGAAACAGCCGCCACTTTTGCGGGCAATGCCGCCATTAAGGCGTTAGCCGCAGCCAAAGCAGCCAACCTGCCCGCACTGGCCGATGATTCTGGGCTATGTGTGGCAGCGCTGGATGGCGCACCCGGCATTTATTCTGCGCGCTGGGCTGGCCCGAACAAAGATTTTGCCGGTGCCATGGCGCGTATTGAAAAAGAAATTGGGCAAGGCGAACGCAACGCATGGTTTATTTGCGTACTGTGTCTGGCTCTGCCTGATGGCCGCACGGAAAGCTTTGAAGGCCGCATAAATGGCCAGGTTGTATGGCCGCCACGGGGCACGCAGGGCCACGGATATGATCCGATTTTTGCCCCTGAAGGCGAAACCCGCACATTTGCTGAAATGGCTGATGCGGAAAAAAATGCCATCAGCCACCGCGCCCGCGCCTTTGACGCCTTTAAAAACGCGTGCCTGAGCTAAAACCCAGACTCCCCACCTGCCGGTTCTGCGGAGCTGACAGGTGGCCCCTGAATGGGAAAACGAATTAGCAAATAGGGCGGTTGGCGTTCATCTTTGCCATCATGAAAGCCAGCAAGCCTATTCCACTGCCCCAGCGTGCAATACACATGGCTTTGCGTGCAAAAAATACCGTCTGGAGAAAGAATCCGCGGGTCATGCACCATGAGTTCCATAGAACCATCAGTATTGCGGCGGAAAATAGCGTCATGCTCAAAATTGGTGGTGTAAATGCGTCCCTGAGCATCTGTTGCCAGACCATCCGCCACACCTTTTTCTCCTTCATCCTTTATGGCAGCCGCCAACGCACTTTCTGTTGCAGACATATCTGACAACAAAGCCGTAGGTAGGCTGTACAAACGGCGACTGGTAAGAGGTGCATAAAATACACGGCTGGAATCTGGGCTTAAGGTAATACCATCCACCCCGCCGGTAACAAATTTGGGTTTTTGCACCGGATCATATTTGAGCGGTATCCCTTCCACTACAGCCATAAAACCTGCTTCCGCCTGTGTAGAGGGGTGTTTGCTCAACACACGCCGTTGCTGGCCTGTGGCGATATCCACTACCACCAAAGCTGGGCTATGACCGAAGGAGCTATCGGCCACATAAACGCTCCCTTCCGCCCCATGCGTAAGATCCACCCGTAAATCATTCATATGGCTGTCAGGCAGCAAAGCTGGTGATTTTAGAACGATAGAACGCACCAATTTATTGGTGGTAGGATCAAAGCAGACAATTTTTGCAGCACCCGGCTGCAAAGGTAAGCCAGCCAATTTGCCATCATCAATCGCCCAGATAAAACCGCGCGTATCCTGTGTCATGCCATGAATAGAAAGTAGACGTTCTGCCGGAGGAGCATCTGATGGCATGCTCAACGCGGCACTTGGCCACGGAACAAGATGGCCGTTTACCAATTCCGCCAGCGTGGCTCCTTTATGGTTAATAGCGTGCCGCGGAAAACCTATAAAAACGCGCCCATTATCCGTTACTACAATGCTCGATGGTCCCGGCCCATAAAACTCTGCCACAATCTCGAATGAGCCTGCAGATTCATAGCCCTGATCCCCATGCTCCCCGGTTTGCACAATAGCATTCGGTACGGCACGCGCAGATTTAGCAAGCACTAGACCTAACCCCGCAGCCCCAGCCACAAGCAGATGCCGACGCGCAAGTGTTGGGCTACGTGATTTCTGATTCAGCGTTATGTTCCGGTGCACCATTCCGTTGTGTCTCCAGTTCTTTGGTGAATCTGAAACACAGTGTGGCACAGATTGGCAGATATCCGGGTGTTTTCTAGCCAAACCTTCCATCACAACACAGCGCAACACAAAAAATGGCGCCGGAAACCGACGCCATTTTCTTAAAACGTAATGCTCAAAAAACATAAAGAAGCAGTCAACCCGCCCCTTTATGGCTGAACAATTAGTCTTCGCCGTCTGTGTTACGACGACGGATAGCTGCACCCAGGATATCACCCAGGGAAGCGCCGCTATCAGCAGAGCCGTATTCGTTGATGGCCTGCTTATCTTCTTCCACTTCGCGACCCTTAATGGTCAGGGCCAGCTTGCGGGCTGCACGATCAACAGAGATGATCTTCGCATCCACACGTTCGCCAACAGCAAAGCGTTCCGGACGCTGTTCTGCCTTATCACGGGCCAGTTCAGCGCGACGGATGAAGCCGGTCAGAACATCATCAACCTTCACTTCGATACCGTTCGTCTGAACAGCGGTCACGGTGCAGGTTACGATGGAGCCCTTCTGAACACTAGCAAGCGCATCGGCTGCCGGATCTTCCTGAAGCTGCTTAATGCCCAGAGAGATACGTTCTTTTTCCACATCCACATCCAGAACCTTGGCTTTGACAACCTGGCCCTTTTCGTAGTGCTTCATGGCTTCTTCGCCTGGTTCGTCCCAAGACAGGTCGGACATGTGAACCATGCCGTCGATGTCTGCAGACAGACCGATGAACAGACCGAACTCGGTGATGTTGCGGATTTCGCCTTCTACGGTGGAGCCAACTTTGTGCTCTTCCGCGAACTGCTCCCACGGGTTGCGCTGAACCTGCTTGAGGCCCAGAGAAATGCGGCGCTTGGTGCTGTCCACATCCAGAACCATCACGTCCACTTCCTGAGAGGTCGCGACGATCTTGCCCGGATGGACATTCTTTTTCGTCCAGGACATTTCAGACACGTGCACCAGACCTTCAACGCCCGGTTCCAGCTCAACAAATGCGCCGTAATCGGTGATGTTGGTCACGCGGCCCGTGAAGCGCGCACCCGGCGGGTACTTCAGGGCAACATTTTCCCACGGATCAGCTTCAAGCTGCTTCATGCCAAGGGAGATACGCTGCGTTTCCGGGTTGAAGCGGATAACCTGCACGCGCACTGGCTGGCCGATCTGCAGAGCTTCGGACGGATGGTTGATGCGCTTCCATGCAATGTCGGTCACATGCAGAAGGCCATCAACGCCGCCCAGATCAACGAACGCACCGTAGTCGGTGATGTTCTTGACCACACCATCCAGAATCATGCCTTCCGTCAGGCCCTGGATCAGTTCGCTGCGCTGTTCAGCACGCGTTTCTTCCAGAACGGCACGACGGGACACAACGATGTTGCCACGAGCGCGATCCATTTTCAGAATCTGGAACGGCTGGGGCACACCCATCAGCGGGCTGACATCACGCACAGGGCGGATATCTACCTGGCTGCCAGGCAGGAACGCCATGGCGCCACCCAGATCAACCGTGAAGCCACCCTTCACACGGCCATAAATGGTGCCGTTGACGCGCTGATTGGCTTCGAAAGCCTTTTCCAGGCTTGTCCAAGCTTCTTCACGGCGTGCTTTTTCACGGGAAAGCACGATGCTGCCATCGCGATCTTCATACCGTTCAACATACAGTTCAACGATATCGCCAGGCTTAACTTCCGGCTTTACACCCGGAGGTGCAAATTCACGCAGAGCAACGCGGCCTTCGCTTTTCAAGCCGACATCAACAATAGCGTAATCATCGGTCAGACGAACAACGCGGCCACGAACAACGGAGCCATCAAAGCCCGAATCCCGGCCAAGGGTTTCATCCAGAAGGGAGGCAAAATCTTCACCGCGGAAGTGATCCGCAGTTTGGGTTGTGGCTGAAGCCATGTGTAACTGTTAACCTTGGGCCTGCTTGCAATGGGCAAACAAGCTATTCCTGCGCCCCGCATCGTGCGGCACGGCTTACTTGGCATGTCTATAGGGGCCATCCCCTGTAGCCTTTTTGCCAAGCCTCAAATCAAAATAAAAACAAACCTGCATGGTACGCAGTGTTTGATCATGCACAGACACTGTGTACAGGCCGCTTGTCAATACAAACCACCCGTGCACAGCCTGAAAACTGCCAGAAAAACGGCATTACATAACCACTCTAACACAATTCCGCAGAATTTTTATTCTGAAATTCCAGCGAGTCGTTCTCGTACAATCTGCAATGCTTTTGCCAAAACAGCATCTGCTTCAAGCATATCTGTTTCGATCACATATGCGTCATCCGCTACAAGCATGGGGGCTGATGCCCGCCCGGCATCGGCATCATCCCGCGCACGTAAGGAATCTTCAAGTTCTGCTATCCGGGTTGGCGCATCAGGAGCATTCCGGTCACCTCCAAGCTGCAAGAAACGGCGCAAAGCCCGTGTGCTAGGGGATGCTGTAATAAACAGCTTTACGTCTGCATCCGGAAAAATGGCGGTGCCAATATCTCGCCCATCCAGCACAGCCCCTTTTGCCTGCGCGAACCGACGCTGCGTTTCCACCAAAGCAGCGCGCACTTCTGGCTGTGCCGCTACCTTGCTGGCGGCTTGCGCCACCACGGGGATGCGTAAATCTGGTCTTTCCAAATCTGCAGGCAGCAAACGGGAGGCAAATTCCTGCGCCGGAGAAGCCGGATCCTGCCCTGCATCCAACGCCAAGCGCCCTACCGCCCGGTACAGCAAGCCTGTGTCCAGATATGGCAGGTGCAAAGCTTCCGCCAATTTACGCGCCAACGTGCCTTTACCTGCCGCAGCAGGGCCATCCACTGCAATAACTGGGCCACCTCGTGTCATGCTACAAACCCCGCACCAATGCTGTTCATCAGATCCAAATACTGCGGAAAACTGGTTTCGATAAAAGAGGTATCATCAATTTCCACAGGCTTTTCGGCGGCAAGTCCCATTACAGAAGCGCTCATGGCCAGACGGTGATCCATGTGGGTTTCAACCTTGCCGCCACCGGGAATATGACCAGCCGTGCCGTACACAACCATATCATTCCCTTCCACAACGGTGCGGACACCGTTGTTTTCTAGCAGCGCTACGGTTGCGGCCAGCCGGTCGCTTTCTTTCACCCGCAGCTCTTCAACCCCGCAAAAGCGTGAAACGCCAGAGGCAAAGGCCGCTGCAACAGCCAGCACCGGGTATTCATCAATCATGGAAGGCGCACGTTCTGGCGGCACTTCTATGCCTTTGAGAGCAGAGGCACGCACACGCAAATCCCCTACGGGTTCTCCACCTTCTGTGCGTGCATTCAGAATTTCAAGCTGCGCACCCATTTCCTGCAATGTGGTAAACAGACCTGTCCGCAACGGATTGAGACCTACACCGAAAATGGTGATGTCAGACCCAGCCACCAACAATGCTGCAACAAGCGGGAAAGCGGCGGATGAGGGGTCCCCCGGCACAGCAACATCACGCGCTACAAGATTGGGGCGCCCCTGCAAACAAATAATCCGGCCGCCATCAGATGTTTTTTCTACGGAAACTTCTGCTCCAAAATGGCGCAGCATGTTTTCAGTATGGTCCCGCGTGGCAACTGGTTCTTCTACACGCGTTTCCCCAACCGCATTCAACCCAGCCAGCAATACGGCAGATTTAACCTGCGCAGAAGCAACGGGAAGACGATAATCAAGCGGCTTGGGGTCTGCCAAGCCACGAATAGCCATAGGTAAACGGCCGCCCTCACGCGCAAGAAATGTCGCCCCGGTTCCGGCTAACGGGTCCATAACGCGCTTCATGGGCCTGCGACGGAGGCTGGCATCGCCCGTCATCACAGATGTCATGCCGTGGCTAGCCAAAATGCCGGACAGCAAACGGGCGGCTGTGCCTGAATTACCCATATCCAGCACGTTATCCGGTTCTTTCAACTGGCCAACACCTGGCCCGCTTACGCGCCACTGGCCCGGACCTTCCTGCACGGCATCTGCCCCTAAAGCACGCATGGCTGCGGCTGTGCACAACACATCCTCACCTTCCAACAGGCCGGAAATATGCGTGGTCCCTTTAGCAAGGGCGGCAAACATGAGGGCACGATGGCTGATAGACTTATCTCCCGGCACCCGGATGGAGCCGGAAAGAGAAGCTGGAGCGCGAGAAACCCGTAACGGACGGGTGGAAGATGTGGTCTGCTGTGTCATACCTTGTTCATTCCGGCGTGTGGGGCGGCAAGTCAATCCGCCAGAAACCATAAAAACTGCTTTCTGCTGCCAGAAAATGCATTTGTTCTGCAAGTCGGGTTTGACAGAACACAAAACACAATGGCATTTGGCGTCGCCTTATAGTCTGGTTCGATTCCACCCCGCGTTGCGGGAAGGGGTCATCCTTCTTTCCGGGGCATCTGTGCCCCCCAATCTGACTGCTCAGGATCGACAGGTAGCAAGATGTCTCAGCCCGATCTCGGCACCAAACGCGTCTGCGTCTCCTGCGGTGCCCATTTTTATGATCTAAACCGCACTCCTGCCGTATGCCCCAAATGTGGCACGGAACAGCCCCCACTGGTGCCCCGTTTGCGCCGGAATTCTGACACCCTGTCCAGCACACCGGTAACGGCAGCTCCCGCCAAAAAACCCAGTGAAGACGATATTGATCTGGATACAGATGCGGATACAGATGCCGATGACGTGCTGGAAGATACCGCCGATCTGGATGACGATGATGATGATGACATCAGCTCCGATATTGATGTCAGCACCGATTCGGATGAGCACGATTCCTGATCTGCTGCAATAAACACAGCAAAGAAAAAGCCCGCCAAAGGCGGGCTTTTTTTATGAAGATCTCATCAATTTTTTACGCAGATGTTGAGCGTCTTTCTATTTCCACCCCTACGGCTTCGATTTCTTCAAAAACATCCAACTTTTCAATCCGTACCCGCACAACCTTTACGCGGTTATCTGCCAGCACACCGGCAGCAATACGTTCTGCCAATGTTTCCACCAGCCTTACGTGCCCCTCTGCCACAATCTGGCGTACCAGCACGACCACCTGCTCATAGGAAACTGTGCGGCTCAGATCATCCGCGCCAATTTCCAGATCTGTACGGTCATCCACCCCAAACGAAACGGATACACGAATACGTTGCGATACCCCCTGTTCATGCGGGAAAACGCCGATATTGGCATCCAGAATCATGTTGCGGATAAACAGACGGCGCAAAGGCGGCTGATCCGCCCATGGAGCAAAAACAGCCATTTTCTATTCTTCCAATACAGCACCGGCAGGCAACGCCGGAGACCATTGTAAATGCTGCCCACCATCCAATGCCAGCATCTGCCCTGTTACAGAGGGTAAAGCCAACAGCGCCAGCGCAGCGCGCGCAACTTCTTGCGGTGATGTACCATGCCCCAAAGGCACAGATGCACATTGCCGGGCAAATTGTTCTTCTGTCTGCCGCGTACTTGGCAATGCTGGCCCAGGACCTATGGCATTTACCCGTATGCCCTTAGGGGCCAGAGCCAGCGCCATTGTTTGCGTTAACGTCCACAAAGCGCTTTTAGACACCGTATAACTGACAAAATGCGGCGTAAGAGACCACACGCGCTCATCCAGCATATTCAGCACCATGCCTTGCGCTGTTTCTGGCAGTGCCTTGGCAAAATGCTGCATCAACACAAATGGAGCGCGCAGGTTGGGTTTAAGATGCGCCATCCAGCTTTCACGCGTGGCATTATGCCATTCATCCCGCTCGAACGTAGAGGCATTGTTGACCAGAACACCCAGCGGCCCACCCAAGGCAGCCGAGGCCTGTTCCACCAGAGGCTCCACCCCTTCTTCGCGCGCCAGATCAGCTTGCAACAGGCAACTTTTCTGCCCGCATGCGTTAATAGCGGCGGCTGTTTCCTGCGCATCTTCTTGGCCTGAGCGATAGTGAATTGCCACATCAAACCCAGCCTGCGCCAACCCTAAAGCTATAGCACGCCCAAGCCGTGCCCCTCCGCCCGTCACCAATGCACGACGGGGAATGGTCGCCGAAATAGGAAAACCATCCAGTGGCATTGTATCTGCCTCCTTTATCGTCATGCTGGGCGCCGGGCGCCAAGTGCAGCAGCCAAAGTGCCATCATCCAGCACATCCAGCGCCCCGCCCATGGGCACGCCTTGCGCAACACGGCTGACAGTTACACCACCATAAGGCGCAAGCTGATCCATCAGCCAATGCATAGTGGTAGCACCTTCCACCGTTGCACCTAATGCCAGAATAATTTCGCGCACTGTGCCTTTGTTCAGCTTTTCAAACAGCGGAGCTACGTCCAGATCTTCTGGCCCAATTCCCGCTAGCGGAGAGAGTGTGCCACCTAGAACCTGATACACGCCACGGTGTACACCTGCACGTTCCAGCGCCCACAAATCACCCATTGTTTCCACCACACAGATCAACCCCTGATCTCGCAAAGGATCAGAGCAGATATGACATGGATCTATTGTATCCAGATTACCGCAGGATGAGCAGGTTTTTATGGCATTGCCTGCCCGTTCCATTGCGCGCGCCAAAGGCGCAAGCCGGGTTTGCGGCTCTTTGAGCAAATACAGCGCAACCCTGCGCGCAGAACGCGGGCCAAACCCCGGCAACCGGCCCAAAAGCCGGATAAGCTGCTCTATTTCCTGCCCACCCATACCGGACAATTCTGCTACCCGTCCCGCTGTATCAGAACGGCAGTTTCATGCCTGGCGGCAGATTCAGGCCACCGGTCACTTTCTGCATTTCTTCTGCGGCTTTTTCATCCAGCTTTTTGCGGGCATCTGCACAAGCGGCCACAATTAGATCTTGCAGCATTTCCATTTCTTCCGGATCTGCCAGCTTGGGATCAATTTTAATGGAGCGCATGTCTCCCTTACCGCTCAGCACAACCTGCACCATGCCGGCACCGGCTGAACCTTCAATGTTCATGGCTTCCAGCGTGCTCTGCATTGCCTCCATTTTGGACTGCATCTGCGTGGCTTGCTTCATCAATGAGGCAAGATTTTTCATCAACTATCCCTTTATTCTCAAACTGTCCTGTCGCTGGCAGTCTGTTGCTATATGTCACACCACACAGCCTGAGGGGCGTGCATTACCTGCTCACCGGAGTCAGTCTGGAGACATGCCCGGATCATAGGGCCGTTCATCATCATCCAGAAACTCTGCATCCAACGGAGCAAAAAGCAGCTCGGGCACAGGTTCTTCTGGTGGCAGGCCGTAATCATCCAAAACGTGATCGCGCACTTCTCCCAGTTCTGCATCCGGGAAAAACGTGAGAATGGCCTTTACCAGTGGATGGGCTTCGGCTTCCTTACGCCGAAACTGGATAATCTCAGCCCCTTGTGCATCCAGCGTGGGTTCGCCTTCTTCTTCCGAAAGCCCCACCCGCCAAGACATACCCGTGGCGCGATCCAACACTTTACGCAGTTCTTGCGCGGCACCAGCGGGCACGTGCTGTTCAAACCGCAACACAATATGCCCCGGCGCAAAGGACACCAGATGCGCTGCATGCCGAAGCTGCCCATGCAAGATGGCTTCTTTCTGATCCTTCACCAAAGCCACAGCTTCTCGCCATGTGCGCGGATGAGGTGGCGCTTGTGGCTCAACAGATGGCGTAGGCACTGGGGCAACTACTGGCACGGCAGCAGTAACGCTTTGCCCACCACTGACCATACGCAAAGGCGGTGGCTGATGCCCTACAGAAGCAGATGATGTAGGTAATGCAGAGATTGCACCAGCCGATGCACCTTCGGAACTGCCGCCAGCGTTTGAAGGTGCTCCCCCCTGCCCTGCCGAATTTCCTGCCCCAGAAAGGCGTTTTATTAAATCTTCTGGAGATGGCAGATCTGCCACATAGCATAGGCGAATCAACACCATATCTGCGGCAGCGCGCCTATCAGATGCAGCTTCTACTTCCTGCATCCCTTTTACCAGCATCTGCCACGCCCGCATAAGCACTGGCACAGTAAAGGTATCTGCCATATGCGTGCCACGTACACGCTCGGCTTCTGGCATATCAGCCGAATCGCGCAGACTGGGCACGGCGCGCAGTCGGGAAACTGTGTGCACCAGCTCCAGCATATCCCCCAACACAAGGCCGGGGTCTGCACCACGTGCGTATGCAGCATCCAGCAACGCCAAGGCCCGCTCTGGCTTACCTGTCAGCACAGCTTCTAGCAGATCGAACATCACTTCCCGATCCGCTAAACCCAGCATGTCACTGATAACTGTGGCACCAATTACGCCATCTGCATCTGTTTGACCGGTACCCTGTGCAATGGCCTGATCCAATAAGGAAAGCCCATCACGCACCGAGCCATCAGCAGCTCGCGCCACCAATGCCAGTGCATCTGATGACAGGCTTACATGTTCTTTTTCTGCAATGCGGGAAAACAATCCCACCAATTCAGATTGCGGAACACGACGCAAATCAAACCGCTGACACCGCGAAAGCACCGTTACTGGCACCTTCCGCAATTCTGTGGTGGCAAAAATAAACGTAACTTGTGCTGGCGGCTCTTCCAGCGTTTTAAGCAGCGCATTGAAGGCATTGCGTGAAAGCATATGCACTTCGTCAATAATAAAAACCTTCATACGCCCCTGCATGGGGCGGAAGCGCGTGGCTTCTATAATCTCGCGCACATCATCCACACCAGTGCGGGAAGCGGCATCCATTTCCAGCACATCCGGGTGGCGGTCATTTAGAATGGCTACGCAGTTTGCACACACACCGCATGGATCTGCCGTTGGGCCACCCTTACCATCTGGCCCAATGCAATTAAGGGCGCGCGCAATAATACGGGCCGTGGTGGTTTTACCCACCCCACGCACGCCAGTAAACATAAACGCATGCGCCACCCGCCCTAGCGCAAACGCATTACGCAGCGTACGCACCATGGCTTCCTGGCCAATCAGATCATCAAATGTAGTAGGGCGATATTTACGGGCCAGCACCCTGTAAGGTGATGCTGCCTGATCCTGCGTTTGGGGGAACTGTTCTGGTGCCTGCTGGGCTGGCTCATCACCAAACAGACCGGGGCCTTCCATTTCAGGATTGGGGAGTCCCTCATCCTGAGGAAGCTGCGCGTCTATTTTGTCGCTCATGCCTTGCCCGAAGAAAAAGTTCACGCCTTGTTTTATATGCGAAACACGTGCCGCATTGGCGGAAAATAACGGGTGGAAAGCCGAACAATGACCCGGATGAAACTTACCATGGCTGCTTCCTTCCGGATCTGACCGGGTTGGCAAGGTATCCGTCCACTGCCGACTTTCCGCTTTTTACATAACACTAAATCGGTGCGCATGCCAACCCTGTGTAGTAGCCACCAAAGCCCGTTGCTTTACCTTCTGGCCATGAACAGGCTAAAAACAGAACACCCCAGAAGCACAGACCTGTGTATTAAGAGAGTTTTGCGCGTGTTTTTATTCCGCCCTTCCACTCCGCTTTTTCGGCCTCTTACTTTGGCATCCCTCTTTTTTATGGGCTCTCTTGCTGCCTCCGCAGTTGCGCGTGCAGATGATGATCCGCCGCCCCGTACAAACGTGCCCAATGCACAACTGCAAAAAGAGCTGGCCGTCCTACACTTTAAACCAGAAGCAGCTAGCCCAGCTTGTATTGATGCACTCAAAGAACTGCATAAAACGCAGGATATGCTCAAAGCTGAAGAGGCCCGGTCTCATGATCAGGATCTGGCTATTGCAGAGGATGTGCTGGAATCTGATTTTGAAAATTCCATAGAAATGTGCGCACCAGATGTGCAGCGCCTGTGTGAAGCGCCAAACCCTTCTGCTGAACTGGCACATACCTGTGAGAAAATTGACAGCCTGCCTGATTCTGCAAACTGATTTTGCTGAAAACCCAGAAAGGCTTGGCCCTGCATGCACAATCGCACCTTATGGCGCGCTGTTTCTTGCCCGGCAGGGCCTTATGGCTGGCTACCCCTTATTCTGGTTGCAATATTATTTTTTATAATTGGTTTTGTAACGTGGCTGAATGGCCCCCTTATATCTTTTGTAAAAATTGCATTTTCTCTTGATGATATAAGTGCATTTTTAGTTCCTTTTGTTTTTTATATTTCCTATTTTTTATTCGGCATCCCGGCCGGTAAAATTGTAACAAAACAAGGTCTGCGGCAAAGCCTCATATATGCCCTAAGTATTATGACAGTAGGCATGATTGTTACAGGCCAATTTATGAAAGAATCATCCTATCATGGAGCATTATGTGGATTTTTAATTCTAGGTAGTGGGTTGGCGCTTCTGCAGGTTGCCGTAAACCCTTATATAAGCTTTTTAGGTCCGACCGATCGCGCTGCACAACGCATTGCGATTATGGGTATTTGTAACAAAGTTGGAGGCATTTTAGCTCCTGTTGCTTTGGCGGGATTTGCCATGCCACACATTGGACAATTGCCCCTTACACACAGCAATCCTCTTTTACAAAAACAATTCATTTCTACAATTTACTGGCCATATATAGGAATGACTGCGCTTTTGGCTTTAACGACTTTGTATATAAAATTTTCAAATCTACCGGATATAAAAATATCAGATTCAAGCCGCACAGAAACAAGCATACCTACAAAATCAAACCCAACTTTATGGTTTGGTGTAATGGCCATGTTTCTTTACGTTGGCGTAGAGGTTCTGGCGGGAGACGCTATTGGAACTTATGCATCCGGATTTGATATTCCATTAGAAATATCAAGTTTTTTTACATCTGCTACCCTTGTTTGTATGCTTTGTGGGTATCTGGTAGGGTTGGTATGTGTACCGCGCATTTTGTCTCAAGAACGCGCTCTTCTACTTCCCTGCCTCACAGGTTTTGCTCTAAGCTTTCTAGCATATATGATGGATGGATACGTATCTGTTGCATGCATTGCACTTCTTGGATTTTCAAATTCAATGATATTCCCATCTCTTTTTCCAACCGTTTTAAATTCCACTCAAAATAAAACCTCTTTTGTATCTGCGTTGCTGGTTATGGCGTATTGTGGGGGTGGTATTTTACCGCAATGCTTTGTGTGGCTAAAATCCATTATAGGGTTTCAGGCCGCATTTTCCACATTGTCTTGCATATGCTATTTTATAATTTCTTTATTTATTTTACGTTTTTCAAAAATACACCATAACACAAACTTCTAATGGCTAACTGATATGACCGAACTTTCTGGAAATCTTGTTCTTCCAAATACAGTTGTAAGTGGAACGATAAATTTCGAAACCACAATCCAGCATATCGTGCCCACTAAACATGAAATGAACCGCTATATTCTCCCTGGGTTTATTGACGGACATATCCACGGAGGCAACGGCGCAGACACAATGGATGGCGTAGAAGCCATTCATATACTCAGCAGGTTTCATGCCCGACATGGCACGACAACATTGTTACCTACAACAATCACCAGCCCTTGGCCGGATGTTATCAACACACTGCAAGCGATTGCTGAAGTTACTGGGCAGCAAATTTCAAATGGCCCCATGATACATGGTGCACATCTGGAAGGACCTTTTGTTAGCCCCCATAAACTTGGCGCGCAGCCCCCTTTTAATATCCCACCAACACCAGATAAAGTTTCAGAAGTTCTTGCCACAAACTGCGTGCGCGTGGTGACATTGGCACCAGAGCTACCCCATGCACAAACTGCCATGAAAAGTTTTGCCAAATCAGGCGTGCGCGTAAGCCTTGGCCACACTGTTGCCAGTTATGAACAAGCCCACCAGGCTATTTGTCATATTTGCAAAGCTGGTGGCATGGCTGGTGGCACGCATCTCTTTAACGCCATGCCCCCTATTGAAAGCCGACGCCCCGGCCCTGTTACCGCCTTGATGTGCAGCGATGCCTACGCTGAGATGATTTTTGATACACACCATATTCATCCAGCAACATTTCAATTGGCTCAACGCGTAATGCCGGATCGGCTTGTTTTTGTAACCGATGCCATGCGTGCCGCTGGGTTACCAGATGGCCCAAGCCAACTTGGTGGGCAGGACGTGATTGTAGAAAATGGCACAGCACGCTTGCCAAATGGTAGCCTTGCAGGAAGTGTGCTGACGTTGGATGTCGCACTGCGTAATGCCGTAAATACCGGAACACTATTGCACGAAGCTGTAGCGCTTTTAACGCGCAATCCGGCAAACTATCTGGGACTGCATGACCGCGGCACATTAGAGGCCGGAAAACGTGCTGATTTTGTTGTGATGGATTCTAACCTGCATGTGCAGGAAGTATGGGTAGGCGGCCAGCGTATTCATTAAAAAAGAGGGGAAGAATTTTTGTTTTTCTTCCCGTCTTATCCACCAGATTTACTCTGAAAGTTGCAGAACGCTTTCCACGCCTTTGCGTGTACCAAGCACTGCAGCTTTTTCTTTGACTGTAAGCTTGTGCTCAACTTCAGAAACCGTGTGGGATTCTGAAAGTTTTACCAAACCAACCAACTGATCCACATTGATAGGATCGCCTGCTTTACGTTCTGGTGGCAGCATAGCCATATGTGCCTGCGCCAGCCCTACATCTGCCCGCAAAGCGCGCAAAGCGTCTTCTGGAAGATCCGAAGCTTCATCACTTTCGCGGTCTTGCTCTACTTTTTTAAGAACATCCGGCATGTTGGTTTCTTCGGGTACCAAAAGAAGGCCAGCTTTACGAAAATCCAGACCAACATTACGGCTGCTGGTAAAAGCCACCAGAGGAATGGAAAAAACCAGACCCAACAAAACAGGTGTCATCCAGAAGAAAAGAGAGGGGGAAACAACCCATGCTCCAGCACCTAATAACAAACCAAAAATGGTAAAGCGTCCATATTGGCGGACAATATCCATAAATGGCACACCGCCGTCATCTCGCCGCTGTGCATTCCAGCCGGAATCATGGCCTGTGAGAATAGAGAATACACCGAGCGTTTGAATCAGCATAGCAATTGGTGCAATCAAACCACCAATCAGCGTTTCCACCAATATGGAACCTGCTGCACGTATGGCGCCGCCACACCCTTTGCAATTTTCCCTATCTAGCAACAACGCGATATAAGCAAGAAGTTTTGGTGCCAACAGCACAATCATGGTGCCAATGAACACATACTTCGCCTGCACTGGGTCAACATGTGGCCAGTGTGGGTATAGAAGTTTTGTTTCACCAAAATATTCAGGCCGTTCAAAATGCGCCTGAAGGGAAATTAAAATACCAGTTAGCAAAAACACAAGCCACAAAGGGGATGTTACATAAGCCCCAATGCCAACAATCATATGCATCCGGCTAATCCAATGCAGCCCCTTTGTTGGCAGAACCTTGACGTGTTGAAGGTTGCCTTGGCACCAACGCCTATCACGAATGGCAACATCGGTAAGAGATGGTGGGCTTTCCTCGTAAGAGCCATCAAGCGCTGGCACCATATGAATGCCCCATCCTCCGCGGCGCATCAGAGCAGCTTCCACAAAGTCATGGCTCAAAATATGCCCGCCAAAAGGTGGTTTACCCGGCACATGTGGCATGCCTGCCTGTTCAGCAAAAGCACGTGTGCGGATAATAGCATTATGGCCCCAGTAATTTCCTTCTGAGCCATGCCACCATGCAATACCGTACGCAATAACTGGCCCATACACACGGCCTGCAAATTGTTGTAAACGCGCAAAAAGCGTTGTGCCACCAGTAATAACTGGAAGTGTCTGTATCAGCCCTACGCCCGGGTTACGCTCCATTGCTGCGGCCATACGCACCAGCGTTGCACCAGACATAACGGAGTCTGCGTCCAACGTAACCATATGGTCATACGCTCCGCCAAAGCGGCGTACCCATTCCCCTAGGTTTCCGGCCTTACGCTCCACATTGTTATGGCGGCGACGGTAAAAGATATGATCGTATCCGCCAGTTTCTTCACGCAGTGCTAGAAATGCGACTTCTTCCTCTACCCACACATCTGGGTTGGTTGTATCCGATAAAATAAAAAAATCGAACGCAGACAGCTCTCCCGTTTCCTGCAAACTGTCGTAAATGGCTTTCAACCCCGCCATAACGCGGCGAGGAGGCTCATTATACGTGGGCAGCAAAACAGCGTTCCGCCGTGTAAGCTGAGGCAGAGGACCAGACTTGCTGATACCTAACCCCAGCCCCCCATGCGCAACCAGAGAACAGAAGCCCGCAATAGAAGATGTAAATGCCAGCGCAATCCACATAAACAGAGCAATAAACAGCAGCAGCATGATCACACCCAAGGTGGAAACACCTGCTTCATCCATCACTTTATGCGTGCGCCATGCCCCATAGGCCGTCAGCAGCAGCGCTGATCCAATAACTGCCAGCCGACGCAGCACAATATTCCGTGGAGAGGTAACGGGCGTGCGGCCACGCCCTGCCATATTGGGTGCAGCATGAAAATCCTGCACTGGCATATCCAACGGAGATTCTGAAGGGAGAGCACGAAACATTTGTGTAGAATCCGGCATGTTTACGGCGTCCATCGGTACAGCCACTGTTCAGATACTGGCCCTGCATCCGTTTCCAACGCACAGCTTAGATCTGCCACCTTGGCATCACCCGGCACAAACTCAAATGTTGTACGCCAACCGTTGATTTCCGGATTTGGCTCTACAACAACATTGCGAATTGTGCCCGCAGATGCTTGGGGAGAAACGTGAAAATGCGTGTCCTTTGGCAGATGCTCAAAAGGTGCCCCCACAAAATCTATGGCAAAGAAGCGTGCGGTCTTATCATCCACCACAGCACCAACACGTGTGGCTCCAATACGCGCCAGTGGGGTGGGGAAAGGCGCATCCCATCCCCAGTACATGCGATAGGTGAAGCTATATTCCTTGCCTGCCTGCAAGGGTTCCTTAGGCCGCCAGAAGGCAACAATATTATCGTTTACTTCATTAGGTGTAGGAATTTCCACCAGATCTACCCAGCCGGAACCCCAATCTCCAATGGGCTCAATCCACAGGGAGGGGCGCTTTTCATAATGTAAGGACAGGTCTTCATAATCATGAAAAGAACGTCTGCGCTGCATCAGGCCGAAACCGCGCGGAGAGGTATCGGAAAACGTTGAAAACTGGAGATCAAGCGGGTTGCGCAATGGGCGATAAAGCTGTTGGTCTGCCCCTGTCCACATTTGCAAGGCTTCGCTATCATGTGCCGCGGGGCGCCAATCATCAATGTGGTTGCGATCATTCCCATCAAAATAGAACATGCCCGTAAGTGGCGCGATGCCAGATTGTTCTATTTTGGTACGTGGGAATAATGTGGATAGCACATCAAAAACCGTGCTCTCACCAGGACGGATGGTGAAACGAAAAGCCCCTGTAAGAGATGGGCTATCTAGCAGTGCATGTATAACAACAGACTGCACGCCTGGCTGAGGCTTCTCCAACCAGAAGGCACGGAAAAGGGCAAATTCCTCGCCTTTAGGGTCACCCGTGCCATCGGCAAAGCCGCGTGCTGAAAGCCCATAAATCTGATCTTTCCCCACTGCACGGAAATACGATGCCCCAAGAAAAACACAGAACTCTTCAATCACACCGGGGGTATTAATAGGGGCACGCAGGCGCAAACCTGCAAAACCCAGATTATCATCTACCCGCAAAGAAGGATCTGCATACGTAAACAAGTCTGGAGAGTAAGGGACAGCAGCAGCCTGCCCATTTTGCACTTCGTAAATTTCGATCCGCGGCTTGTATAAAAAACCACGCGGATAAAATTCCACATCAAAACCCAAATTATCGCCGGTCCATAAAGCACGGTCTGGACGGTAGGCAATGCTCCGGAACTGATCAAAGTTCAGATTTGAGAGTGCCTTTGGTAAGGTCTGATCTGGTCCCTTGTAAGGTCCATTTGCCAACCTGCGAGCAATCTGCGCAACTGTGTTATCATCAAATGCACCTGTAGCACTTACCAGCCCTTCGGCATGTGCCCGCCCAATGGCACCTCCTACCAGCGAAGCCAGAGTAGCACCTGCCCCTGCCTTGATTACATCACGTCGCTGCACATTTGCTGACACGTCTGTCTCCCGCTCTTTTGCTAAATTTTATGGGATGGTTTTTTCATTGTTCTGAATAGCCCCATCTCATTCTGGTGAGGTTTTTTGTGGGCAAGCAGACAATAAACTTTCCAGTTCCGCTATATCGGAACGGGCTGCCTGTGCAGCCTTATCTTCAATCTGACGGTACAGTGTAACAACAGTTTTGCCTGTGGGCGTTAGAAACGCTCCACCGCCACCACCGGGCCGCGTGATAACCAGAGGTTCCTTAAAAAGCTGGTTCAGATTATCTACCAACAGCCATGTACGACGGTAAGACATGCCCATGGCACGCCCTGCCGCTGAAATGGAGCCTGTTTCTTCCAACTTTTCCAGAAGATGTATCTTACCGTGCCCCAACGCAGGCTTACCATCTGCATCCAGCCGCAATGTCAGTCTTACTCGTGCCGTCATGCCTACCCACTTTTCCAGTTACCAGCCTTTGAGTTGAATAACTGTATAAGGAAAAAACGGAAATTCTATATGACTCCCAGCGCAGATACCACTTGGCGTTCCATGACACCAGATGATCTTGCCGGTGTTATGACATTAACTGCCCGCGCTCATCCTGATTACATGGAAGATCTAGCCGTTTTTGAAGAACGCCTAAAACTTGCACCTGATGGCTGCTTTTCTCTTGTGCGGGATAAAGAAGTACTTGGCTACTTGATAAGCCATCCGTGGCAAGGCCTTGTTTCCCCACCATTAAATACATTACTGCATGCTCTGCCTGATAAAGCAGATAGCTGGTACATTCATGATCTTGCCCTTTCCCCAACAGTACGGGGCCGGGGGTTTGCGCAGCAGGCTTTGTTATTAGCCGAGCACATTGCGCGCAAGCATAAGCTGCATCTTCTTTTACTAACATCCACCCGCCATGCTATTGGCTTTTGGCAAAAAGCTGGCTTTACGGATGCACCTACCAACAAAGCAGAACAGGCGGTGCTGGCATCTTATGATGCACAAGCCCGCCTGCTCTACCGCGCTATAAGCTAAAGAACTTTAGTCACCTTCATGGTGTTCTGGCGCCACCATCATGGCCTCTGCAACAACGCCTGCGTGTTCACGCACGCGGCGTTCGATATCCGCAGCCATTTCTGGATGGTCACGCAGGAACTGTTTGGCATTTTCACGCCCCTGCCCAATACGCTGGCTATCGTATGAAAACCATGAGCCAGATTTTTCAACAACGCCGGCTTTTACGCCAAGGTCAATCAGTTCGCCCACCTTACTGATACCTTCACCGTACATGATATCAAACTCTACCTGACGGAAAGGCGGCGCCATCTTGTTTTTAACAACTTTTACGCGCGTCTGGTTACCTGTTGCCTCATCCTTATCTTTAATGGACCCAATGCGGCGAATATCCATACGTACGGAAGAATAGAACTTCAGGGCGTTACCACCTGTAGTTGTTTCCGGGTTGCCAAACATCACGCCAATTTTCAGGCGGATCTGGTTCAGGAAGATCATCAGAGTATTGGAGCGCGCCACCGTGCCCGTAAGCTTACGCAGGGCCTGGCTCATCAAACGCGCATGAAGGCCAACATGGCTATCGCCCATATCCCCTTCCAATTCTGCGCGCGGCACCAGTGCTGCAACACTATCTACCACCAGCACATCAATAGCACCGGATCGTACAAGTGTATCTGCAATTTCCAGCGCCTGTTCACCAGCATCTGGCTGGCTGATCAGCAGGTTATCTACGTCCACACCCAGTTTTTTGGCATAACCGGGGTCCAGCGCGTGCTCGGCATCAATAAAAGCACTGGTACCACCACGTTTTTGTGCTTCTGCAATGGCATGCAACGCAAGTGTGGTTTTACCAGAGCTTTCTGGCCCGTAAATTTCTACCACACGGCCACGGGGCAACCCGCCAATTCCGAGCGCAATATCCAGCCCAAGGGAACCAGTAGGAATAACATCTGCCTCTACTTTGGGCCGCTGCCCCAAGCGCATGACAGAACCTTTGCCAAAAGCACGTTCAATCTGTCCCAGCGCGCCTTCCAGAGCCTTTGCCTTATCCATTTTTACCATTCCCTTCCTGTGGGCCGGACTGCCAGATGTACGTAAGGCCCTTAAATGTGCATAACGCACCATACACGAAAGATTATGCGTTCAATTTCTGCCATAAAGCCCCTGCGGCAGCAACGAATGTACCGGGGAACCACTTTATAGAAACTGTTTGCTAATGTTGCGATCTCTGTCTGTTCTATTAAGAACAAATTGGCAACTTTTCAAGATGGCAGTATGAGATTCATTTGCCATCTTTTAAGATTCTGAAAATTATCAGCTCTTTTTCCCATGATCAGAAGAAAGAGCCAGTCCGAACCCTCTGGGGTCAGTCCAACCAAAGCATTTGCTGCCATCCCCCGGTAAACCGGCTGGGCAAGACACAAAATTGGCACGTCCCACACCGTTGGTAACCTGTGGACGGCTACCGGCTATTGCAGCCTGCAACGCAACTGCCGCTGTATCCGCAGCCACATTTTGCCCAGATGCCGTAGCCGCAGCCTGAAACTGGTTACCACGATGCGCAATAGCAACTGGTAGCAGAGGCAAAGGTTTCCGCACGGGGGAAGCCCCCAGCATAATGCCTGTGGAGCCTGCAATACGCCCGGTGCCAAACAGATTGTTCATGGTGAACGCACAACTGACAGATTCACCCTGTCTATCCGTCACCACAAAAGAGGTAGAAGCAGGTAGAGCCGGCAGAACAGATCCAGCGGGAATATGGCCAGAATTCAGAAGAGCCTGTGCATCCGCAATACTGGTAGCTGCTCCTTTTGCACCCTGCCGGGCACGCCAACCAGATACAGCCGTTTCCGCCCTTACGCGGCCACCATTTTGCCCAACATTGGAAAGGTACGCCGCAGCCATACCGAACCCACCATCTGCAGGTGGTGACAGAAAGCTGATATCAATACCATCAACACGTGCCGTTAGCGGCTGCGCCGCCACGGGAACAGCCGCGCGTAAATCCAATGTTGTAAGTCCAGCACCGGCAGCACGTGCGGCATCAGCAAATGTCTGGCCCAGCGCACCGGCATAAAGATCGCCCACACCAGCAATGCGCATCCGCTCCAGCGCACCTGCCAGACGTGTCTGCACCATCACGTCATCCGCTACCAGCACGTTACCGTTGGCATTCCCAAAAATGGCCCGGGTTTTTTCATCTGCCAGCAAAGGAGCCTGCACAGCAGCAAGGTCTGATGCCAACAACCCACCTACCGGCATCCCACGGGAAGCCAGATTACGAGCGGGCAACAACAGATCAGCAAAATCCACACTCCCGTAGCGCAGCTGCATTAAATACAGCCCACGCGCCAGCATGGGAGCAGAAGCGGGACGATCAGCACCGGCATCATTCAACCCGGCTCTGGGCAGAAATACAAAAGCTTGCCCCGCACTATCACCCGGCTTCCATGCCAGACAGGCACCGCCACCGCCTAAAGAGGCTCGGGAAGGCAGCGTAACAGAAAGAGCTAGCCCAAGGGCTGCCGCAGCATCTGCCGCATTGCCTCCTTTGGCCAGAACATCGCGCCCCACCAAAACAGCCTGCGGTTCATCCGCCACAACCTCTCCCACAAATCCTGTTTCCACAGGCTGTGCGATATGGCCGCCAGAACTACAGGCAGGCAAAACAGAAGTAAGCGCAAGAGCCAAAGCCCCCGCGCGCTTGCGAGAACCAGAAAGCACGGTTTTAAACCGCGTAAAACGGGGAATAATAGAACGGGCGGCCACGCCTTGCTTTCTCCACTACTGGGCCCGTCCGGCGGGCAGTCGTCTGGATGGTATCTCTCTGGATTAACCTGCTTTACGGCGGGCAGCAACAGCCCAACCTTGCCGTAATGACCGCACGTGCCATACCATTCCAGTTTATGGACAAGGACACCATGCAGAATCTGAAATCTTTCTTCCGCCTTACAGTGGGCGCTGGCACATTGGCCGCCGCTCTGTTTTGTGCGGACTCCGCGCCAGTACGTGCAGCAGACAGCAGCTTTACACCTGCCCAGCGCGCCGAAATTGTAAACATCACGCGCAACGCCCTGAAAACCGACCCCTCTATTCTGTCGGATGCAATTGCCTCCCTGCAAAACCAAGCCGCAGCACAGAAAAATGCCTCTGCGCTAGACTTGGTACGCCATAACAAACCACTTTTTGGTGGGAGCTCTACTGATGTGGTGCTTGGGAACCCTCAGGGCACCCTAAATGTAGTGGAGTTTTATGACCCTCGCTGCCCCTACTGCCGTAAGGTTCTGGATGATCTAGATGCACTTGTTGCCGCAGAACCAGACCTGAGACTGGTAGAAAAGGTTATTCCTGTTTTAGGGCCAAACAGCACACTGGATGCACAAGCCATTATGGCCGCTGGCTTGCAGGGCAAATACATTCCGTTCCAGAAAATCCTGATGGCGGATTCTTCTGCACCCGGGATGGATCGAATCCGGAATGCTGCACGTCAGGCAGGGCTGGATACAGACAAGCTGGTGAAGGACATGAAAAGCTCAGCCGTCACTACAGCACTGGCAAAAAATGTTGCTCTGGCGCGCTCCATCAATCTGGAAGGAACGCCCACCTTCATTATTGGAGATCAGGCCATTATCCCCGGCGCAGTTTCTCTATCCGAACTCAAAGCCGCTGTGGAAAAGCTAAAAAGCAGCCACTAAAACCTGTTACGGCGGGGGTAGGCTTTTGCCTCCCCCGCCGTAATGGCTTTTCTTATGCAGCCGAACAGGCTGCCTGACGGGCTGGCATAACGCCTTCTTCGCGCAGCAACACACTCAATGCATTAATCAGATCATCCATCATCTCATCCGTGTGAAACGGCCCCGGTGTAAGACGCAGGCGCTCCGTACCCTGCGGCACAGTCGGGTAATTGATGGGTGTTGCATAGTGACCATACTCAGTCAGCAAGCGGCGGCAGATACGCTTGCAACGCTCTGCATCCCCAATGGGAATAGGTACAATATGGCTTGGCGTCATGGTGAATGGCACACCCGCAGCCCGCAGACGATGGCGGAATGTATTCACACGCTCAAAAATGGACTCACGCCGCCAATTTTCCGCACGCACCTTGCGCACACTGGCAAGTGCTCCTGCCACAACCGGTGGCGGCAGCGCTGTGGTGAAAATGAAGCCGGAAGCCGTAGAACGCAGGAAATCTACAATTTCAGCAGAAGCCGTAATGTAACCGCCATGCACACCAAAGCCCTTGGCCAGTGTACCTTCGATAATATCAACCTGATCGGCCACACCATCGCGCTGGGAAACACCACCGCCTTCCTGACCGTACAGGCCCACGGCATGCACCTCATCCAGATAGGTTAGTGCATTATATTTACGGGCAAGCGCACAGGTTCCGGCAATATCGGAAATATCACCGTCCATGGAATAAACGCTCTCAAACGCAATCAATTTGGGCGCATCTTTTGGCGCTGCAGCCAGTTTTTCTTCCAGATCTTTTAGGTCATTATGTTCGTAAATGACTGTCTGAGACCCGCGTGCACCTTTAATGCCCGCAATCATGGATGCATGATTCAGCCGGTCTGAAAAACAGATCCAACCTGGCATGGATGTCAGAATGGTTTGCAGGCTGGCCTGGTTGGACACATAGCCAGAAATAAACAGCAGCCCGGCTTCCTTACCGTGTAAGGAAGCCAGTTCTGCTTCCAACTGCGTATGCAGCGGGCTTGTGCCTGCAATATTACGCGTACCGCCTGCGCCAGCTCCGTGTTCCCGAATGGCGGCGATAGCAGCGTCCTGCACCTCCGGCACAACGCCCATGCCCAAATAATCATTTGTTGACCATACAATAACTTCACGCCCTTGCGGCAGATCGCGCACGGCCTCTTCATACAAAGGAAAGCGCTCTGCCTGACGGGCCAATGGCGTAAAGGTTCTGTAACGCCCCTGATGTTTGATCTGATCTAGAGCCTGATGGCAGTGATCATAAAAAGGATGGCGGGCGTTTTTTATCGCTCCCACGCTAACTTTCTCCTCGCTTCTCGTCAGAAACGGTCGGGGCATGGCGCGTACCCATCGGCCGTCTGGCCTGTGTGTTCACACATTTGTGTATATAGTGCTGCCTTAACGCACATACACCCGCACAACTGGTTTCGTCACGGAAGAATCCGGCATAGCGGACATTTCCACCTGTGCTTCCGATGCCCCAGCGTTAATCATTTCTTGCAATACAGCACGACCATCACCCTGCACCAAGTTCATCAGGGAAGATTGTTCCGCATCTGCATTGGCCTGTGGCGGCACCAGACATCTGACAACAAACAGAACATCAGGTTTACGGCTAAGGGCAAGGCGCGTAATCTGATCAACTGGTGCTTCCCACTGCGATGCAGGGGTGCCTGCTGCCAGTTCAATCAATGGCGGCACAGGCGGCGGCCCCGGCGGCGGTGGCGGAATATACGGCTTGGGCGCAACGCCCGCGCTTGGGTTGAAGGTTTTTTGGTCAACCAGCTTGCAGCCTGTCATGCCAACCAGCACACACCCCGCGACAACAACACGGAGAAAAGACCCTTTTTCTGTAACTCGGGAAACGGGCAGCATAACAGGACAGTTCTCCACCAGAACGTGTAATGGCAATTCAACATGGCTTTACAGGGCCATTTCTGTTTCTTTCGCGCTCTCCTGCACCGGGTGCAAGCCCTTTGGGCTTTTTCATACCCTTTTCAGCAGCAAAAATTCGTTCCACACTCTCTTTCCAATGGCACAGGCCACATTCACAGAGCATACATTCGCCCCTTCTGCGGCAGCCCTATCTGCGCAGGATACTGTTGTGCTGCGCCTATGTGCGGCAGCCCGCTTGCTGCTTGGTAGAGCTAGAAATTCTACACATTTGGCGTTGCTTCAAACACTTTGCCTGCCTGTTACGGCACTATGGTGCCGCGTGCTGCGTTTTGATCCAGCACATCCTGATTGGCCCGACCGGGACAGGTTTGTTGTGCCCTCCGCCACCTTGTATCCCTTATTGCAGGGCATGCTGCACCTTAGCGGCACTTATGCGTTTTCCGAGTCCCCCTTGGAATATGGGGTGCATCCGGGCGTAGAAACTGCCCCCGGCCCCGCTGGCCAAGGCATTGCGGCTGCGGCTGGTATGGCGCTTGCAGAACATCTGCTGGCAAAGCGCTATGGGCGTTCATTGGTAAACCACCGCACATGGGTACTGGCGCGTGATGGGGATTTGGCAACCGGCGTTGCCATGGAAGCTGCACAACTTGCCGGGCGTTTTGGGCTGACTCAACTGGCCGTTCTGGTTACCCCTACGCCGGGGGCAGATAGAACCGAATTTGCAAACTCTCTGGCACGTTTCAGCGCATCTGGGTGGAGCATCCGCAAAGTGGATGCATCGCAATTAAGCGCCATTAATGGCGCTCTGGCGGCCACCTTGCGGGCTAAAAAACCAACGCTTATTGCCTGTATGCTGCCTGAAAGCCCACAAACCTTCCGGCCACAACCTTGCCTATCGCCAGAAGAGGAACTTACAGGCCCGTGGAGCCCAACAGCCCGGCGCGGAGCCACAACATACCGTTCATGGCTCAAACGGCTAGCCAGACATCGCCAACGCACCGCTTTTGAGCGTGAAACTGCCAATACATTACCCAGCTTGTTAATGGAGGACTGGAGCAGACTTTGCCGCCGTGCCATGCAGCCCACACATCAGGCTTCCACCCAACAAGCCGCCATTACCAGCCTGCATACGCTTGCGGCCCTTCTCCCGGAACTTACAGTCTTAACGGCTACATCTGCATTACCGCGCACATCTACCGCAGCGCACATCCAACCAGACTGGCCTTGTAATATTCAGGAACATGGCATGGCCGGAATGTTGAATGGCATGTCCTTGCATGGTGGCATTTTGCCCTGTGGCATTGCCAGCATGATTACAGTGGACCGTATGCGTGCAGCGCTACGCATGGCCGCACTGATGCGCCAGAAAATTATCTATCTTTTAACAGATGATGGGCTCGCTCTCAGCCATGATGGAGCAAGCTGGCAACCTGTGGAACAACTTGCCAGCCTACGCGCTATGCCCCATTTGGCCGTTTTTCGGCCAGCAAATGCGCAGGAAGCCTTTGCCTGTTGGGAGGCAGCCATCCGTTGGCAATCTGGGCCGGCTGTTATCATGCTTTGCCCCAACCCGCCCGAACATTCCTATGCTGTGCCTATGCAGGGTTCTGCTGCCCGTGGGGGGTACATTCTGCATGGCAGCAACACGCGGCATGTCACTCTTATGGCGTCTGGTCCTGAAGTTAGCATTGCATTGGAAACACAGCAGCTTTTACGGCAGCACGGCGTACAGGCCGCGGTGGTTTCTATTCCCTGTTGGGAAGTATTTTCTAACCAACCCGAAGCTTACAAAACAGCTATTCTGGGCACAGATGTATTGCGTGTGGGTATTGAAGCTGCATCGGGTTTTGGATGGGAACGCTGGCTGGGCAGCCAAGGATTTTTCGTTGGTATGGATGATTTTGGCGTATCCGCCCCTGCCAACGCGGTGTATGAACGTTTTGGCATTACTGCCGGAGCGATTTGTACGCGGGTTCTAAAACACTTGCGTGCATCCGGCGCCGTAGAAGAAAGGTTCCTTCAGGCGCCCTCACCTACCTCCCGCCAGCAAGAGCGGGAGCCGTTGTAACAATAAGAAGATCGCACAAGATCACAGAACGACAGAACGGAGAAAGAAAACCATGGCAGTCAAAATCGCTATCAATGGCTTCGGACGCATCGGCCGCCTTGTGCTGCGCGGCATTATTGAGAGCGGACGCACCGATGTTGTGCCGGTAGCTATCAATGATCTGGGCAGCGTAGAAGCCAATGCTCATCTGCTAAGCTATGACAGCGTGCATGGTCGCCTGCCTGCCGATATCCGGGTGGATGGCAACAAGATTATTGTCACTTCCAACGGTCGCACATGGGACCCCATTACCGTTTCTGCGGAACGTGATCCCTCCAAGGTGCCTTTCCAGGGCGTTGACGTGGCTATGGAATGCACGGGCCTGTTTACCTCCAAGGAAAAAGCGCAGCCTTTGCTAACGGCTGGCGCCCGTAAGGTAATTGTTTCTGCGCCAGCTACAGATGTGGATGCCACCATTGTTTATGGTGTGAACCAAGATGTGCTGACGCCGGACATGACCGTGATCTCCAACGCCTCCTGCACTACCAACTGTTTGGCCCCAATGGCTAAAGTGCTGGAAGATACCTTTGGAATTGAACGTGGCTACATGGTCACCATTCATTCCTACACGGGTGATCAGCGCACAGTGGATACACTGCACAAGGATCTACGCCGCGCCCGCGCTGCTGGCCTGAACATGATCCCGACCTCCACAGGTGCCGCGCGCGCTGTTGGCTTGGTTCTGCCACAGCTTAAGGGTAAGCTGGATGGTACGGCTATTCGTGTTCCCACCGCTAATGTTTCCATTGTGTCTCTGGACTTCGTGCCCAAAAAGGCACCGACTTCAGTTGAAGAAGTCAACAACGCCATCAAGGCCGTTGTAGACTCCGGCAAAATGAAAAACGCTCTGGCTTATTCTGATGCGCCTCTTGTCAGCTCTGATTTCAACCATGCGCTGGCCTCTTCAACATTCGATGCCACACAGACAGCTTTGGTAGATGGCGGCAAGCTTGTTCGTGTCTGCTCTTGGTACGATAACGAATGGGGCTTCTCCAACCGTATGTCTGATACAGCAGCCCTGTTCGGAAGCTTGTAATGGCGGAACTTCCCTTCAGCACGCTGGATACGCTTGACCCCAAGGGCAAACGTATTCTGCTGCGTGTAGACCTGAACGTACCTATGAAGGACGGGAAGGTTACAGATGAAACACGTATTGAACGTGTTGTGCCCACCATTCGTGAATTGGCTGAAAAAGGCGGGCGGGTTATCCTGCTGAGCCATTTTGACCGGCCAAAAGGCAAGGTGGTGCCTGATCTGTCGCTCCAGCCCATCGCTACAGCTCTGGCTACAGCTTTGGGGCGGCCTGTCAGTTTTGCGCATGATTGCATCGGCCCGGATGCAGAAGCCGCTGCACGCTCTATGCAGGATGGAGACATCCTGTTGCTGGAAAACACGCGTTTCCAGCCGGGTGAAGAAAAGAACGATGCAGGCTTATCCGCTGCTCTTGCCAGCCTTGGCGACGTGTATGTGAACGATGCCTTTTCTGCCGCGCACCGTGCACATGCTTCTACCGCTGGCGTTGCAGCCCATCTGCCATCTTATGGTGGCCGATTGATGCAAGCGGAACTGGAAGCCCTGTACGCTGCGCTAGAAAACCCGGAACGGCCTGTAGGGGCTATTGTGGGCGGTGCAAAAATTTCCACCAAACTTCAGCTGCTTGAAAACATGCTGGCGAAGGTGGACATGCTGGCTATTGGCGGCGCCATGGCCAATACGTTTCTGGCTGCCAAGGGCTTACAGGTTGGCAAATCCCTGATCGAAAAAGACATGCTGGATACAGCACGTACGATTATGGAACAGGCCCAAGCCAAAAACTGCGATCTGGTCCTTCCAGTAGATGTTGTAATTTCGGAAGATTTTATTGCAGGAGCTCCTACACAGGTTGTTCCGGTAACGAGTATTCCTGATGGCTGGATGGCTCTGGACGTTGGCCCAGAAACCGTAAAATTGCTGCAAAGCAAACTGTCTGGTTTGAAAACGCTGGTCTGGAACGGGCCTTTGGGCGTGTTTGAACTGCCACCGTTCGATGAAGGCACTAATGCTGTAGCTCAGGCCGCAGCCCAGCTAACGCAGGAAGGCAAACTGAAAACCGTAGCCGGTGGTGGGGATACTGTTTCCGCCCTCCGTCATGCAGGTGTTCTGCATAAAATGTCTTATGTTTCGACCGCAGGTGGAGCTTTTCTGGAATGGCTGGAAGGGAAGGTACTTCCCGGCCTAACAGCTATCAGCACGACGCTGGAAAAAACCCTGCCAATCTAAGCACGGTTTTATAGGGTTTTAGAACACAACTTTGTTTTAAAACCTGTTCTTGCAAAACCACTCCAGATTTTGTGTCTGGAGTGGTTTTTTTATGCTGTCTTTTCGGTTTTTAACTGTGGGCGTGGGTGCCCATACATTTGCATCAACCCAACGCCAACCATAACAATACATCCACCAATAAGAGTGCGCGCATTTGGCACTTCTCTCACCAATACAAATGCCAGCAAAAGCGTTGTAGTAGAGAGCAAATATAACAGCCCAGAAGAACGAGCGACCCCCACCTGCCCCACGACATGCGCCCAAGCGCCATACCCCAAAATAGACGGGAATACCCCTAACACCCCAACCAACGCCCAAGCTTGCCAACCATTATGCGTACTTACGGCGCTGGGGAGCCACGGTAACAGCAAGCAGGCGCCAATCAGCAAAATATAGGCTGTGGTCACCAGCGCACCGTAGCGCGTTACCAAAGGCCGTTGGAGCAGATAGTAAGTTGCAGAACATAAGGCCGCTGCCAGCATAACTGTGGTGCCAGAACCAAAACCTAGGCCACCGGGTTGGCCGCTGCCAATAATCACCACACCAGTAAAACTGATGAGAGAACCTAGCCACCCCCATCGTGTCAGGCGTTCATTTAAAAACAGAACAGCGGCAATAGCGGCTAAAAAAGGAGCTGTATTCAACAACAGGCTGGCCGCACCAGCAGAAACTGTCTGCTCACCTGTATTGAAAAGAATGTTGTAAAGCGCAATGCCAATGCCGCCACATACCAGAAAGCGTGGAAGATCCTTTAGCCGTGGCAACTGCGGGCGCTTTACACACAACCAACATATAACAAGGCATGCCGCCACCATATAACGGGCGGCAGCTAACGGAACTGGCGCAAAAAACGGAATTGCCAGCCGCACAACAGGATACGCACATGCCCATGAAAGCAGTGCAGCTACAACGGCCAGAACAGGCACAGGTTTATGAGGAACCATGGTGAGATCATGGCCTTATCATCAAAAAGAATTATGGGAGCCGTAATCTTTTTTGCAGCGCCTATTCGCGCCGCAAAACCTGATCTGTCAGAAAAGAAGACAGCTTATTTGCTACAAACTCTTCTTTTAAAGCGTGCTCATCATATTCATTCCGCACCCACTCAAGAAAAGGCATGCGGCCTTCTCCCTCCGCCTGATAATGCAGGAAAAACGCATCCAGAATACCTGTGCGAGAACTCCGGAAATGTCCGTATTTCCAAGATAGTTCCTTAAGCGCCTGTTGGGCAGACCCTCCCTCAAACAACACAACCAACCCAGATGCCAAACCGGCGCGGTCTGCGCCCGATTTACAATGCATCAGTATTGGAAAATCTAGCTTTTGGTACATATCTGCAAAACGTAGAATTCTGTCCTTATGGGGCGCACCACGGCTTTCAAACGCCATATCTACATGGTGCAAACCAAGGCCGCGTGCAGCATTGCGGGAAAGAGCATCAGACCCGCATTTTCTATGCCCACGTAAGTTCACCAATGTACGCAAGCCCAACCGCTCCATGGCTCTTTTCAAACGCGCTGGAGTTGGGTGATTACACCGATATACTTTGCCTGGAATAACCGCGTGGAAGTTGGTCCACATCAGGCGAAAAATGGCGTGATCTACAAACAGGCTGTCAGTCCAGGCCCGCGCACGGCCAGATGATGAAGAAAGATGGCCGTCAAACACGAAAAACCTCACTACCAAACAGATCGTCTTCTAGCAGGCTTCATGTTTCACCTTCCTCCGCTGCCGTCAATGCAGAAGGCCGGGAAGATGGGCTATCTTCGCTTAGGTTACAAAAAACCCGGCAGGGCAAAGCCATACCGGGTTTTTTGTAAGTCTACTACCTGGAAACGCGAAAAATCAGACTTTGCGTTCCAGTTGCAGCTCCTTGATACGCCCAATAGCCTTGGCCGGGTTCAGACCCTTCGGGCATGTCTGGGTGCAGTTCATAATCGTACGGCACGCATACAGCTTGAAGGTATCTTCCAACCCATCCAAACGGTCACCTGTATGTTCATCACGGCTATCGGCAATCCACCGATACGCTGCCAGAAGAACGGCTGGGCCTAAATACTTGTCACCATTCCACCAATAGGATGGGCAAGACGTTGTGCAGCAGAAGCACAGAATGCATTCCCACATCCCGTCCAGCTTGGCACGCTCCTCAATGCTCTGTTTCCGTTCGGAATCTGGCGGAGGAGCACTGTCTGCCTGCATCCAAGGCTGGATGGAGCGCAACTGCGCATAAGCACCATCCAGATTGGACACCAGATCTTTTACAATTGGCATATGCGGCAGCGGATAGATGCGCACATCGCCTTTGATGTCCTTGATGGGTTTCAGGCACGCAAGCGTGTTTTCCCCATCAATATTCATGGCGCAGGACCCACAAATCCCTTCACGGCAGGAGCGTCGGAATGTCAGTGTGGGGTCCACTTCGTTCTTGATGTGGATGATGGCATCCAGCACCATTGGCCCGATGGTATCCAGATCAAGTTCGTAGCTATCAATAACCGGATTTTTGTCATCATCCGGGGTCCAGCGGTAAATCCGGAATGTTCTGACATTTTTTGCACCGGCTGGTGCGGGAAAGGTTTTACCTTTCCCGATCGTGCTATTGCGCGGCAGTCTGAGTTCAACCATGTTCGCCTCCCTTTATCGCCCGTTCGTTCCGATAAATCAGTAAACGCGCTTTTTGGGTGGGAAGACCTGCACATCATCGGTCAGGGTCTTCATATGCACCGGACGGTAGGTCAGCTTCACGCCGCCCTTGTCATCCAGCCACGATACGGAATGCTTGAGCCATTCCTTGTCATCACGGTTAGGATAATCATCCCGCGCGTGTGCCCCACGGCTTTCATGCCGCGCTAGGCCGCTTTCCAGCGTGACAGTGGCGTTTGCCAGCAGGTTTTCAAACTCCAGCGCTTCCATCAGATCGCTGTTCCAGATCAGGGAGGAATCTGCCACAGAGATATCGCTCACGCCGGTCCAGATATCGCGAATCTTGTCCACGCCTTCCTGCAGGCTTTCCTGCGTACGGAACACAGCAGCATGTGTTTGCATATCGCGCTGCAAACGCTCACGCAGGGCAGAAACCTTGGTGCCACCCTTGGCGTAACGCAGCCGGTCCAGCCGATCCAGCGCAGCTTCACCAGCACCAGCAGGTAGCGGACGGGTAAAGTCTGTTGGCTTCACCACTTCCGCAGCACGACGGGAGGCAGCACGGCCAAACACGATAAGATCCAGCAGAGAGTTTGTGCCCAGACGGTTTGCACCATGCACGGAAACACAAGCCGCTTCACCCACAGCCATCAAGCCCGGCACAACTGCATCCGGGTTATCCGGAGTTGGGCGCACCACTTCACCATGAATATTGGTGGGAATACCACCCATATTATAATGCACGGTTGGCAGAACCGGCACGGGCTCCTTGGTCACGTCCACACCGGCAAAGATGCGTGCCGTTTCAATAATACCCGGCAAACGCTGGTGCAGAAGATCAGACCCAAGGTGCTCAAGGTGCATCATGATGTGGTCTTTTTTCGGACCACAGCCACGGCCTTCCTTGATCTCGATTGTCATGGCGCGAGAAACCACATCGCGCGAGGCCAGATCCTTGGCTGTTGGCGCATAACGCTCCATAAAGCGTTCGCCTTCGGAGTTGGTCAGATAACCACCTTCACCACGGCAGCCTTCTGTCAGCAGGCAGCCTGCTGGATAGATGCCGGTGGGGTGGAACTGCACAAATTCCATATCCTGCGTAGGAATACCCGCACGCATGGCCATACCGTTACCATCACCCGTACAGGTATGGGCAGAGGTGCAGGACTGGTACGCACGGCCATAACCGCCGGTAGCCAGCACAACCATCTTGGCGTTGAAACGATGGATTGTGCCATCATCCTGGCACCAGGCCATCACGCCACGGCATTCACCTTCCTCATCCATGATGAGATCAATGGCAAAATATTCGACAAAAAATTCAACATTGTGCTTGAGGCACTGCTGATACAGCGTGTGCAAAATGGCATGGCCGGTACGGTCAGCCGCAGCACAGGCACGTGGCACAGGCGCCTTGCCATAATCGCTCATATGCCCACCAAAGGGGCGCTGATAAATCTTGCCATCTTCCGTGCGGGAGAACGGCACACCAAAGTGTTCCAGTTCGCGCACAGCAGGCACGGCCTCACGGCACATAAATTCAATGGCGTCCTGATCGCCCAGCCAGTCAGACCCCTTTACGGTGTCATACATGTGCCAGCGCCAGTTATCTTCGGCCATGTTACCCAGAGAAGCCCCGATGCCCCCCTGTGCAGCCACAGTATGGCTACGTGTTGGGAAAACCTTGGTAACGCATGCGGTGCTTAGCCCTGCGGCGCCCATTCCCAACGTTGCACGCAGGCCCGAACCACCTGCTCCCACAACCACAACATCATAAGCGTGATCAACAATTCGGTAAGCTCCCCGTAACGGAGAGGTATTGGCGTTCATCGTGACGGCGCTCCCATTGCGTTCGGCCTGTCAGTCTTTTCAGGTTCGTGCCACAGCGCTTCAGGCTTTGGGGCGCTGGCGGCACAGGCTCTTGATTCTATAAGGCGGTGCCCGGCTTATTTGGCAGTGCTACCGCGCACAAACAGCTTGATAACGGCAATTACGCCCAGCAGCCCCAACAAGGAGGTGCCGATTTTAACAAGCAGCCGGGTAGGCAGATGCGCCTTGCCATGCACGTAATCATCCACAATGACCTGCAGCCCAAGCTGAGCATGGTAGAAAGTGGTGATGATCAGGGCAATCAGCATGGTCGCGTTTACGGGCTTGCCGCCCCACTTCACCACTTCTGCATGATCTGCGCCGCCAAGGCGGAACATCTGCACCACAAACCACGTTGAAAGTGGAAGCAGAGAAGCTGCCGTTACACGTTCGGCCCACCAATGGCCTACACCGGAATGCCCGGCCCCAAGCCCGCGTGCCCGCCCAAGCTGGGAGCGCATGACTTCAATATGAGGAGCAGAAGCATTCATGTCAGGACACCTTTCCTGCTTTGGCGCGGCTGCGTTTGCGACAAATGGAAACAGCCAGAAGGCCAGCCGCCAGAACAGTGCTGACACCAGCGGTAACACCCACGGCTACCGGGCCATCCTTGTTAACTTCCTTTTTGTCGTACCGGTAACCGCTATCCCAGATCAGATGGCGAATACCGCCAACCGTGTGGTAAATAACAGATGCCAGCCAACCAAGTAGCACAAGCTGCCCAAGCGGGTTGCCCGTAACCTTACGCGCTGTAGCAAAGGCTTTTGGCCCTTTGGCCGCAGCCCCAAGCCAGAACACACCCAGTGTTGCACCTGCTGTTGCGATAACGCCCGTAATACGGTTCATAATGGAAAGAACCATGGAAAGGCGATAACGGTAGACCTGTAAATGCGGCGACATGGGCCGCTGAATAAGTCTGCCGTCACTTCGGCTCCCTACATAGAGGGCCTTGCGGATATCCTGCATTGTCTGCCTCGTACCCCGTCTCTATCCCGTAGCGCCGGCTGGATCCGGCGTTTGCATCGTTTTTGTCCTACGCCCCACCCCTCTGGCCGGTCAATTCAACAGACCAACACGAGGCCGAGAGGGGCGGGATTCTCACTCAACCGTGTCTGGGCAGGAGATCGAGAGCAATCATGGTTTCGGCAATCTGCACCGCGTTCAAAGCCGCACCTTTCCGCAGATTATCGGACACACACCAAAATGCGAGACCATTGGGAACTGTTGGATCGACACGAAGGCGTGAAACGTAGGTTGCATCTTCACCCACCGAGTCAATCGGAGTCACGTAGCCACCATCTTCACGCTTATCCAGCACCACAACGCCTTCTGCTTCACGCAGGGCTTCGTAGGCGCGCTTGATGTCAACGGGTTCTTCAAACTCAGCCACAACAGATTCAGAGTGACCAATAAACACGGGCACACGCACACAGGTGGCAATCACGTCTACATCCGGGTCGAGAATTTTCTTTGTCTCGACTCGCATCTTCCATTCTTCTTTGGTCGCGCCATCATCCATAAACACATCAATCTGCGGAATGCAGTTGAAGGCGATCTGCTTCTGGAACTGCTCAATCTTGGGTGGGTCATTCACAAAGGTGCCGCGTGTCTGGGCGAACAGTTCATCCATGCCATCCTTACCTGCACCGGAAACCGCCTGGTAGGTGGACACCACAACCCGCTTGAGGGTGAACAGATCATGCAGCGGCTTAAGTGCCACTACCATCTGAATGGTAGAGCAGTTGGGGTTGGCAATAATGTTGCGCTTGATCTGCTTAAGGGCGTTCGGGTTTACTTCTGGCACCACCAGCGGCACATCCGGATCCATACGGAAGTGAGAGGTGTTGTCGATCACCACGCAGCCTGCCTTGGCTGCAATGGGTGCATATTTTGCAGACACAGAGCCACCGGGAGAAAACAGTCCAACGTCCCATCCGGTGAAATCAAATGTTTCAAGGTTCTGCACTTTCAGAACCTGATCTCCGAACGAAACTTCCCGCCCGGCAGAACGCGGCGAGGCCAGAGCCACAATTTCATCAACCGGAAATTCCCGCTCCGCCAGTGTTTTGAGGATTTCACGCCCCACGGCTCCAGTCGCGCCTACAACAGCAACCCGATATCCCATAATCCACCTGCTTTTGATCTTGTATATATGTCGGCCATATATATGGCCTGATGGCGGCAGACCCTAGACCATTACGCAACCAAATGGAATTGCCTGCCACGGGCAGCTGCCCCGGTGATTGCACGCCCCGCGGCTTTTTTCTGCACACCCCAAAACATTGATACCCACCCGAAACAGAAACCCACTGCCATGGTGAGCCGTTTAAGCGCACGACATACGGAACAAGGGGCAGGCCAGCGCTAAACAAAAATACAATAAATTACTTGAACACTATGACTATATTTTTTGATACACATCATTGCAGCCTCCCTGCGCGCCGTAGTATCATGACTTTTGTGCCTCAGGCAGGATGCAAAACCTGTTCTGACCTTTGCCCAACTTTTACAACAGAGTTTGGAACAGACCGTGACACTTAAAATTGCAATTCTGAAGGAAACGGCAGCCGATGAAAGACGGGTTGCCATGATTCCATCAGTCGCCCAACGCATTGCCAAACTTGGAGCCTCACTGGTTCTGGAACAGGGCGGAGGGGCCGCTGCAACCTATACGGATGCAGCATACACCCAGGCTGGCGTCACCACAGAAGCGGATCAGCAGAAACTTCTGGGAGATGCAGATATTGTGTTGGCTGTGCAGCCACCCAGCGTGGATACGGTGAAAAAAATGAAGCCCGGCAGCCTGCTGGTATCTTTCATTTACGCCAAAACACAGCCCGATCTGGTCAAAGCTTTGCGCGATGGCAAGATTACCACATTTGCCATGGAGCTTATTCCGCGCATCAGCCGGGCACAGGCCATGGATGCGCTTTCCAGCCAGGCAGCCTTGGCCGGGTATTACGCACCTCTGCTGGGCTGCGTGCATATGCAGAAAATTCTGCCCATGATGACAACTGCCGTTGGCTCGCTCCGAGCTGCACGTGTGTTGGTAATGGGGTTGGGTGTTGCCGGCTTGCAGGCTTTGGCAACAGCGCATCGACTTGGCGCTGTGTGCGAAGGCTATGATGTGCGCCCCGAAACCAAGGAAGAAGCTGAATCCGTTGGTGCGCGCTTTGTAGATACCGGCGTGGATGCCCGAGGCGCTGGTGGCTACGCCCGTGAACTGACACCTGAAGAAAAAACAAAAGTGCGTGCTGCACTCAGCCAACATATTGCACAGGCTGATCTGATTATCACCACAGCAGCCGTTCCCGGCAAACATGCACCACGCCTGATTGATGCAGACCAGTTGGCCGCCATGAAGGAAGGCTCTGTTGTAGTAGATATGGGCGCCCCCAATGGTGGAAACTGTGAAGGCACAAAAGCCGGAGAAATTATTAAAGTTGGGCCGGTAACATTGGTGGGACCAACCAACCTTCCATCCTGCCTGGCTGCACAGGCGAGTGAGCTTTATGCCAAGAATATTTACAATCTTTTAGAACAGGTCGTGCATGACGGCGCGCTAAAACCTGATTTTACGGATGATGTCATTAAAGGCACCACCCTTACGCATGATGGCGCAATAACCAATGATGCCATCAAACAGTTTATCGAAAGCGCTCCGGTGGAGAAAGCATCATGATTACCGCAACATCCATGACCTTTATTATCGCTTTATACATTTTCATGCTGGCGGCCTTTACCGGGTATGTGGTGATCAGCCGCGTGCCATCCATTCTGCATACGCCCCTGATGTCTGGCTCCAACTTTATCCACGGTATTGTGGTTGTTGGTGCTTTGGATGCGTTGTTTAATGCAACCAGCATTTCCGGACAGATTATTGGTTTTATTGGGGTTTT
This sequence comes from Acetobacter ascendens, assembly GCF_001766235.1. Taxonomy (NCBI): domain Bacteria; kingdom Pseudomonadati; phylum Pseudomonadota; class Alphaproteobacteria; order Acetobacterales; family Acetobacteraceae; genus Acetobacter; species Acetobacter ascendens. The sequence continues at coordinate 2,512,719 of NZ_CP015164.1, read as the reverse complement.
TCTAGGCGCAGGCAACGTAATGGGTGGCTATGTGGTAACAGACCGTATGCTTGCCATGTTCCGGCCCAGCCAAAAACCGGTCCCCGCCAAGAAGGAACAGCAATAAATGTTTATTGAATACATTGTGGGCCTAAGTGGCCTTATTGCTGCCGGCCTGTTTATTTACGGGCTGAAAGCCATGTCCTCCCCCGTTACGGCTGTATCTGGTATTGTTACAGCCGGTTACGGTATGATATTTGTTATTACAGCAACTTTTCTAAATTTATTTAACGTAACAGAAGCCGCAAAACCGCACCTTCTGGTAAATCTGGTACTGGCTGTATTGGCTCTGGTTCTGGGTTGCGCATGGGCTGGTTGGCGTGGCCGTACTGTGCAAATGACAGCCATGCCGCAGATGGTTGCAATTTTTAACGGTATGGGCGGTGGTTCTGCTGCATGCTTGGCGGCTGTAGAACTTTTAAGCGATGATCCAACATCCCCCCTGCACCTCACCATTACCGTTTTGGGTGCGCTTATCGGGTGTATTTCACTTACCGGTTCCATTATCGCATGGGCCAAGCTGGACGGGCGGATGAAAAAGCCTGTTCGCTTTGGTGGTCAGCGCATTTTCAATGCCGGGGTGTTTCTTATTGCTCTGGTGTTGGGCGCACTTACGGTCATGCAGTATGCCACACCGATGGGGGAACTCCCGCGGGATCTGTTCTTCCTGGCGGCTTTGCTATTTGGCGTGTGCATGACACTGCCTATCGGTGGCGCCGATATGCCGGTCGTTATTTCGCTCTACAACGCATTTACCGGGCTGGCTGTTGGGCTTGAAGGGTATGTGATGAACAACCCCGCCCTGATGATTGCAGGCATGGTTGTAGGGTCTGCTGGCACGTTGCTTACTGTGCTGATGGCCAAGGCCATGAACCGCTCACTCACCAACGTGTTGTTTAGCAACTTTGGTGATAGCACCAGCAGCGCCAAAGGCCCGCAAGGTGAAATGCATTCTGTTGATCCAGCAGATGCTGCCACCACCATGCGTTATGCATCTAGCGTGATCATTATTCCCGGTTACGGGCTGGCCGTGGCACAGGCACAACAGAAACTTTACGAATTTGTCAAAATTCTTGTTGCCGATGGTGTAGATGTTAAGTTTGCCATCCACCCCGTTGCTGGCCGTATGCCTGGACATATGAACGTTCTGCTGGCCGAAGCTGGCGTGCCATATGACATGATTTATGACATGGATGACATAAATGATAGTTTCGCCACAACGGATGTTGCGCTGGTTATTGGCGCGAACGATGTGGTGAACCCAGAAGCCCTGACCGATAAATCCTCTCCCATTTATGGCATGCCTATTTTGAATGCTTACAAGGCGCATCAGGTCTTTGTCATTAAACGTGGTACAGGCGTTGGATATTCTGGCGTGCAGAATCCGCTCTTCTTCCAGAAGAACTGCACAATGGTATTTGGAGATGCACAGGCCGTGCTTTCCAAAATGGTTGAAGCTGTCAAAAGTCTTGGCGGCTCCTGAGCATGACAAGGGCGAGGCTTACCCCTCGCCCTTTTTTATTTCTCATATCTGTTTGTAAAATGAAGGAAGCATAACATGTCCGGAAAAATGAAAGCCGCTGTGGTTCATGAATTTGGCAAACCACTGACCATTGAAGAACTGGACATTCCCACCATTAAACCCACCCAGATTTTGGTTAGAATGATTGCCTGCGGCGTGTGCCATACAGATTTGCATGCAGCCAGCGGAGACTGGCCCAAAAAACCACATCTACCATTTATTCCCGGCCATGAAGGCGTTGGCACGGTTGTACAGGTTGGCAGCGAAGTGGACTGGGTGAAGGAAGGCGATGTTGTTGGTGTGCCTTGGCTGTATTCTGCCTGCGGCCATTGTGAACATTGCCTGGCAGGGTGGGAAACTCTTTGCCCAAAGCAGGAAGAAACTGGCTATTCCGTAAACGGCTGCTTTGCCGAATACGTGGTAGCAGACCCTAACTACATTGCTCATCTTCCCAAAGGCGTAGACCCCGTAAAAGTTGCTCCTGTACTGTGCGCAGGCCTGACCGTTTATAAAGGCCTGAAAATGACAGACACGCGGGCAGGGAACTGGGTTGCCATTTCCGGCGTTGGGGGGTTAGGCCAGATGGCTGTGCAGTACGCCGTAGCAATGGGGCTGAATGTTGTGGCGGTAGATATTGATGATGAAAAACTGGCAACCGCCAAAAAGCTTGGTGCAACGTACACTGTTAACGCCAGAAATACAGATCCGGCAGCATTTATGCAGGAAAAAGTTGGTGGCGTACACGGTGGATTGATCACCGCTGTTTCCACCAAAGCATTTTCTCAGGCTATGGGTTATGTGCGGGCAGGGGGCACTTTGGTGCTAAATGGGCTGCCGCCGGGTGATTTCCCAATTTCTATCTTTGACATGGTCATGAATGCCATTACCATTCGCGGCTCCATAGTAGGCACACGGCTGGACATGATTGAAGCTCTTTCCTTCTTTGCGGAAGGGAAGGTAACATCTGTCACCACAACGGATCGGATTGATAACATCAACGCAATTTTTGATGCGCTCAAGAACGGTCGGGTGGAAGGCCGCGTGGTTCTGGACTTCCGCAACTGAGCAACTCCTAATCTCAGAAACAAAAGAAGGGTTATTCTGATGGCTTATGCAACAATCAATCCCTTCACCGAAGAGCAGGTGAAGACATTCCCCACCGCCACAGATGCGGAAATTGAAACAGCGGTTGGCAAGGCTGATGCCGCTTTCCAGAAATGGAAAAACTTCTCCCATGCGGATCGTGCACGCATTCTGCAGAAAGCAGCTGATTTGCTGCGCGAAAATCTGGATGAGTATTCCAAGCTGCTGACCCTTGAAATGGGCAAGCGCTTTGCTGAAGCTCAGGCAGAAACGGAACTGTCCGCCGCTATTTTCGAATACTACGCCAAGAACGCTGAAAAGCTGCTGCAGCCGCAGGATCTGCCCGTAGCAGACCCGCAGGAAGGTCGCGCCAAACTGGTGTATGAACCGCAGGGAATCATTGTTGCGATCGAACCTTGGAACTTCCCGTTCTATCAGGTTGCCCGCATTATCTCTCCTCAGCTTTCCGCTGGTAACACGGTTATTCTGAAGCACGCCTCCAACGTGCCGCAGTGTGCTGCCGCCATGGAAAAACTGATGCTGGACGCCGGGCTGCCAGAAGGTGGCTTTATCAACCTGTATCTGTCCCACTCACAGCTTGCCACGGTTATTCAGGACCCACGCGTACGCGGTGTTGCCCTTACGGGCTCTGAAGGCGCAGGTGCCAAAATTGCGGCTACAGCCGGTGGCGCACTTAAAAAGTGCACCATGGAACTGGGTGGCTCCGATGCGCTGATCGTGCTGAACGATGCAGACATTGAAAAAGCCGCCAAATGGGCTGTTTTTGGCCGCCACTGGAACGGCGGGCAGGTGTGCGTTAACGCCAAGCGCATGATTGTGGAAGACGGTGTTTACGACAAGTTTGTAGAGCTGTACCGCAAAGGCGTAAGCGCCCTGCGTATGGGTGATCCGATGGACCCCAACACCACCATGCCGCCTCTTTCTTCCCGCGGGGCTGTGGAAGACCTGAAAAAGCAGGTTTCTGAAGCTGTGGCACACGGAGCAAAAGCAGAAGAAGTTCCGCTGGAAATGCCCAACAAAGGCTGTTTCTTCCGCCCTGTTATTCTGACAGATCTGGATGAAAGTAACCCGGCACGCCGTTGGGAATTCTTTGGCCCGGTTACCATGCTGTTCCGCGCGAAAGACGCAGACCATGCTGTAGAAATCGCCAATGATTCCCCATACGGCCTGGGTGGTTCCATCTTCTCTCAGAACGAAGAAAAAGCTGCTGAACTGGCCCGTAAGATGGACACCGGCATGGTGTACATCAACCACCCGACAATGGTGAAAGCTGACCTGCCGTTTGGTGGTGTGAAGCGTTCTGGCTTTGGCCATGAACTGATTGACCTTGGTCTGAAAGAATTCGTCAACACCAAGTTGATCGATATTGTGGACATTGACGCACCGTTCTAATAGGCGCGGTTCAATCCAACAAAAAAGGCGGAGGGAAATTCCCCTCCGCCTTTTTTATACTGTGTAACGGTAAAAATTTTTAATTACTGCGGTGCGACCTGCGCAAAAGCCCAATCCAGCCAAGGCAGTAAGGCGCGCACATCTGCTGCTTCTACCGTAGCACCACCCCAGATACGCAGGCCCGCAGGGGCATCACGGTAACTGGCCAGATCAAACCCAATGCCTTCTTCTGCCAAAATGGCCAGCATCTTCTTGACTGTTTTGGTCTGACCTTCGCGCTCAAGGGCCAAGAACCACGGAGCCACAATACGCAGGCAGATAGCTGTAGAGGAACGTTCTTCACGCTTCTGAGCCAGAAACTCTACCCAGTCCGTTTTTTCCACCCACATGGTTACTTCAGCCAGATTGGCTTGGCTGCGCGCTTTCAGCCCTTCCAAACCGCCAGCACCTTCGGCCCATTTCAGGCTATCTAGCGCATCTTCCACGCACAGCATGGAAGGCGTGTTAATGGTATCTCCCCGGAAGATACCTTCAATCAAAGCACCCTTGTTGGTCATGCGGAAGATTTTGGGCAGAGGACGTGGTGCCTGAAAACTTTCCAACCGCTGCACAGCCTTGGGAGAAAGGGCGATCATGCCGTGGGCGGCTTCACTCCCCAAAGCTTTCTGCCAAGACCATGTCACCACATCCAGCCGATCCCACGGCAGATCCATTGCAAACGCAGCAGAGGTGGCATCACAGATCACCAGCCCCTCATGCTGTGCTGGAATGGTATCTGCTGAGGGAATACGCACGCCAGAGGTGGTGCCATTCCATGCCAGCACCACATCATGGTTCCAATCAACCTGCGCCATATCTGGCAGGCTGCCGTATTCGGCTTTCAGAACCCGTGTGTTTTCCAGCTTAAGCTGAGTGACAATATCTTGCGCCCATAGTGCTGAGAAACTTTCAAACGCCAGCACATCTACCGGGCGTTCCCCCAACATGGACCACAAGGCCATTTCCACCGCACCGGTATCAGAAGCAGGCACGATACCTACACGCCAACCTTCTGGTACGCCCAAAATGGCACAGGAACGGTCAATAACTTCTTTCAGCCGTGCACGCCCTTCTGCTGAGCGATGCGAGCGCCCCACCAACGCATTTGCCAGCGCCGATACATTCCAACCCGGCCGCTTTGCGCACGGGCCAGAAGAAAAGCACGGATTAAGGGGACGGCTGGCCGGACGAGGAAGAACGGATAAGGAAGCGGCTGTCATAACCTTGGCCAGAATAGGGGGAGAAGAAATCTGGTGCGAGAGAGGGGACTCGAACCCCTAAGCCCTTTCGGGCGGTCGATTTTGAGTCGACTACGTCTACCAATTCCGTCACTCTCGCAGCGTGGCCCTTTTCCTATCAGCAAATTGCCGCCGGGAAAAGAGGCATGCATGCTTTATCGGCACACTCTTTTTGTACCGTCAGAGGCAATATAGGTGCCTGTCTGGGTATCAAAGCATGCATTCTGCACGCAAGAATTGCCAGAAGAAAGCGGTTGCGGGTAATTTTGCACACCCATCGCCATATTTTCACGCGCAGCGGTTCCGCACAGTGGTGTGTTCAGCGGTGCGGAAGGGTCATTGGTCAAATGGCTATCATTCGTTGCAGATGGCTCTGTTGTCAGGCCCGGAGCAAAGCTTTGCGGGGGAATGCGATGTCCCTGCTGAGGCGCACACCCTGCCAGCAGCCCTCCCGCCAAACACAGGCTGACAACACCAACAGAAAAACGGATGGACATGCGCTTTCTTCTTTCCTGACAACGCGGGCCCCTCCGCCCGCGTGATTTATATTGGCAGATCATAAACCTGATTGGCGTTGCAGCTCAACTCGGCGTGTTACAGCTCCAGCACGCCTTGCTTGGGTTGACGCGTGCCATCGCCAATCACAGCCGGGCGGGCACCATCACCGAATGTCAGTTCTACACGTTCGCCATCACGTAATTGTTCAACACTGGTAACTGGCCGCCCCTCCGCCGTAACAAGTGCATACCCACGGGCCAACACAGCGCGGGGAGAAACAGCTTCCAACTGCCCAGCAATACCTGCAAGAGCTGTCCGCCTTTCCCGCACCAATGCCTGCAATGGAGCTGGAGATATCCGTAGACGACCCAACCGGGCATCCTGCTTTTGGAAAGTATGCGCCATACTGGCCTGCAACATGTTTGCCAGCACCGCCAAACGGGTGCGCCGCCCTGCCAATAAGGTTTCAACCGCAGGCATATGGCGTTCAATAGCAACCAGATCGGCTTTCCGCCGCTGCACCAAAGCGGGCAGGGCAACATCTAATCGTCGGCCTCTGTCATCCAACTGCATACGCGCTGTCTGCAACAGGCTTGGCAGATCCGGCATGGCAGAAGATGCACGATCCAGCCTTAAGCGTGCGGTTTGCAGCAGGCGAGAAAGCGCACCCAGTGCACGCGCGTTGCGATGTTCTATATCTGCCAGAAGTTCCGTGCGCACTGGCACGGCCATTTCTGCCGCGGCTGTTGGTGTTGGCGCGCGCCTGTCTGATGCAAAATCAATCAGGGTTGTATCTGTTTCGTGCCCTACGGCAGAAATCAGCGGGATTGTGCACGCAGCCGCAGCTCGTACCACGGCTTCATCATTAAAAGCCATCAGGTCTTCTAATGATCCGCCGCCACGCGCCACAATCAGCACATCTGGCCGTGGCACTGCGCCTTGGCCATCAAGCTGAGAAAAACCATCAATAGCCGCTGCAATGCGGGCTGCTGCCCCTTCACCCTGTACGGGTACGGGCCAGACAATCACAGGCCGCGGGAAACGCCTTTGCAAGGTTGTGCAGATATCATGCAGCACGGCACCTTGCGGTGATGTTACCACCCCGATCACGCGCGGCAAAAGCGGGATGGCTTTTTTACGGGCTGTATCAAACAGCCCTTCTTCCGCCAGCCTGATGCGCAAACGTTCAATACGGGCCAGCAAAGCGCCTTCGCCCGCATATTCCATCCGCTCTACAACAAGCTGATAGCTCGAACGCTCACCATAAGCTGAAATTTTGCCGGTGGCGATAATCTCCACCCCGTTTTCTGGTACCAGACCAAGGCGAGAAACCGAACCGCGCCATACCACACCAGAAATTTTTCCCCGCTCATCTTTGAGCGAAAAATACACATGGCCGGAGGGATAGCGCTTAAGCTCCGTAATTTCGCCACGCACACGCACACGGCTGAACGTGCCCTCCAGCGTGCGCCGGATCGCCCCCGAAATTTCTGAAACGGTAAATTCCGGCACATTGTTGCTGGCCGATGGAATGTCAAACTGTTCGGTCATGCGGCTAACCTATGCTACAGACGCTCGCCCTGAAAAGAGCAGAACATCAAGATGCAGGAGAAAACAATGCGGGTACTTCTGGTTGGATCTGGCGGCAGGGAGCATGCGCTGGCCGCAACACTTGCCCGTTCTCCGGAACTTTCAGCCCTGTTTATCGCACCCGGCAACCCCGGCACAGCGGAACTTGGCGTAAATGTGCCCATTGGCGCGCAAGATGTTCCTGCACTTGTGCAGTTTGCTCTGGAACAAAAAGTCGATCTGGTTATTCCCGGACCAGAAGCCCCATTGGTGGCTGGGCTAGCCGATGCCTGTGCCCGTGCCAAGCTGGCCTGTGCGGGCCCCACGCAGGCCGCTGCCCGGCTTGAAGGCAGCAAAAGCTTTACCAAGGAAATCTGCTACGCCGCCAACATTCCCACAGCACAGGCAGAGCGGTTTACAGACGTAAACGCCGCCTTGACCTATGTGCGTGAAAAAGGTGCGCCCATTGTTATCAAGGCCGATGGTCTGGCGGCCGGAAAAGGCGTTGTGGTAGCCACCACATTGGCTGAAGCTGAAAGCGCTGTGCAAGACATGATGGCCGGTGGCTTACTTGGTGATGCAGGCCGTTGCGTGGTGATTGAAGATTGCCTGGTCGGTGAAGAAGTCTCACTTTTTGCGTTCTGCGCAGGGGAAACAGCAACGCTGATTGGCGCTGCCCAAGACCACAAGCGTATTGGAGATGGAGATACCGGCCCCAATACCGGCGGAATGGGAGCTGTTTCCCCTCCAAAAGGTTTTGGTCGGGCAGAACAGGAAGCTGCTCTCGATCTGCTGGTACGCCCCATGCTGAAGGAGATGGTGCGCCGTGGCACACCTTTCCGGGGTGTTATTTTCGCCGGCCTGATGTTGACAGATAGTGGCCCACAGTTGATCGAATACAACGTAAGATTCGGTGATCCGGAAGCAGAAGCCCTGCTGCCACGGCTTGCTTCAGATCTTCTTCCCGCCCTTAAGGCTCTTGCAGAAGATCGGCTGGATACTGCACCAGTCTCATTTTCCGATCAAGCATCTGTTTGCGTTGTGATGGCTGCTCGTGGCTATCCCGGCACACCTGAAAAAGGTGCTGTAATTTCCGGCATTGAAAATGCCACCCAGTTGCCTGATGTGCAGGTTTTCCAAGCTGGCACCAAGCTGAATGCAGCAGGGGAACTTGTTGTAGCCGGAGGCCGCGTGCTGGTTGTTTGCGCATTGGGAGACACCGTAAAACAGGCACAGGAACGCGCTTACGAAGGCGTTAAGGCTATTTCATGGGATGGTGCTACATGGCGCACAGATATCGGTAACCGCGCCCTTTAAACAGCCTTTAAATTTACAGCCCTTGGCTATGCAGACCTATTTCTGTTTGGCTAAGGGCTTGCTGCTTGGCAGGCTCGACCCAAAACCAAGGCATCCGATCCATCTTCATAATACTTTTTGCGCAAACCCAACTTTTTAAAACCCTGTTTTTCATAAAGGGTTCTGGCAGATTGATTATTTATCGAAACTTCCAAAAACAGGGTTTGCGCCCCTTTATGTTGCGCAACCTGAGCACACCATGCCAGCAAACGTTGTGCCAAACCGCGCTTTCTATACTCTGGCAATATGCAGACTGTTAAAATTTCTGCTTCATCCACCACACTTCGTAATATGATAAAACCAGCGGGGTGACTTTCCATTATAACAATGCCTGCATACACACCCGGAGATGATAGCAAAGCCGTTATGGCTGTTTGATCCCACTGAGCACCGGTATTGAAGCATTGCGTATGCATGCTGGCCAATAACGGCGCATATGCAATACCCACTTCCTGCACATGCACAGTCAAACAGGTTGAGCCCGCAAACCATCTGCCGGTAATTTGGCTTCTGGCGGATCGACATACAGCGGAACAGGATCTCGCGGAGAAAGCTTTCCCATTTGACGCTTTAACGCTGCAGCCGCAATTTGCTCTGGTGTTGGCATATGTAATGGACAGTGAACAGCATGTGCAAAAGAAAGAGCCTCCCTAGCATCACCCGCCACCAACCAACTTCCTTCTGGTGGCTGCCAATTGGCTATCATGGCTGCACGGACGTGTTGAGCATCTTCAACAAATACTCGGCCCCGACGCGCCGGTGTAACCACTAGCCACCCTTCTAACTCTGGATGGTGCTGCAATTCTTTATCCAAAGCAGGTGCCAGAGCTTCTGCTCGTGTTACGCCTACCAATGGGCTGCCAGCCCCCAGAGCAAACCCGGCAGCCACAGCGCAAGATGCACGCAGGCCAGTAAAAGACCCCGGACCAACAACCACGGCAACAAGATCTGGCTGTATGCCGGTTCCTGCGCCCCATCCGGCTTTTTGTAAAACCCTATCAGCAAGAAGGTTAATGCCTTCTGCTGCCTGCTTACCAGCCACGACCTCAGCATCCAGCACGGAAAGTTTATCACCTTCGGCCAGAACACATGCAGCCATCCCGCAAGCAGATTCTCCTGCCGGGCTACCATCCAAAATCAGAATACGCTGCACCATCATGAAACCACGCAGCAGGCTTCTTCAAAGACTAAACGAGGGGCACGTGGGAGTTGGTTTTCAAAATCTCCATACCCTAAGCACAGTAAAAAGTTTGCACGCCATCCTTGTTCAGCCAGAAAAGCATCTTCCACCAAGGCTTGATCAAACCCCGAAATTGGCAGAGCATCCAAACCGAGGGCGCGTGCAGCCATAATCATATAGGCTCCCTGCAACGTGCCGTTCCGAAAGGCGGTTTCTTCTGCCAATCCGACATCTGAAGCAAACCACGAACGCAAATTTTCTTGAGGGCACAAACGCGGCAACTGCTCAAAAAACAACGGATCATGCGCAACAATGGCAATAACTGGCGCACCCATTACCCGATTAACGTTGCCCTCAGACAAAGCGGGACGCAACCGCTCTCGCCCATCTGAACCGGTAATAAAAACAAACCGGGCTGGGCTGCAATTGCCGGATGTAGGACCCATTTTTGTGAGATCATAAAGCTGGCGCAGCAAATTTTCTTCGACTGTGCGGGTTGTCCAGCGGAGGGGCGTACGCGCCTTTCTGAAAAGGAGATCCAGCCCGTTTTCATCCAGCATATGTATCTTGCCCTATCTTGCGTTTATCATTGAAAGGGCAGGCATAAAAAACACCTGCCTGCTTTCTATGCCACGCTTTGGGACGCGACAAAAGCAGACAGGTGCCGCACTTAGTCTACCTGTTCGACAGAAACCACTTCTGGCACGTAATGCCGCAGCATATTTTCCACACCATGCTTAAGCGTTGCGCGAGAAGATGGACACCCTGAACAGGCACCCTGCATGGTCAACCGCACAATGCCGTTGCGATAGCCACGGAAAACAATATCACCGCCATCACCTGCTACGGCTGGGCGCACACGCGTATCCAGCAGCTCTTTGATCTGGGTCACAATTTCTTCGTCTTCCGGCGCGGTGGCATCTTCCGTAACAGCTACGCCTTCTGCCACCACAGGGTGCCCGGCTACAAAATGATCCATGAGGGTGGACAGAATTTGAGGGCGCAATTCTTCCCAATCTTCGGAATCCGCTTTTGTTACAGAAACAAAGTCGTTCCCCAAAAACACGCGAGAAACACCTGGAAGTGCAAACAAAGCCTCTGCCAAAGGAGAACGGCCCGCTACGGCATCAGCATCAATAAAATCAATGGTACCAGCATCTCCCATAACAGCCTGCCCAGGCAAAAATTTGAGCGTTGCAGGATTGGGTGTGCCTTCGGTTTCTATGAACATGACCAGTTAAGCCTGAGTAATGAGGAAAGAGAACTTGTTACCTTTCAGTTGGCATTAGAATGCGTACGAAACAAGTCCTGTATTCAAAGAAAAACGGTTCTCTTAAGGTTAATTTTCTTTGAATAATCAACTTTCCTTAATTTTACATGGCAGAATGTTCCCCTTGCCGTTTGGCAAATCTGCCATGCAGTTATGCAACATAAGATAACCCAAAATAAAGGAAGGGCTTAGCTGCGTAACGCTTGTTCTTGCAGCAGTTTCTTTTTTAACGCGGGATCATGCGCATAAAGATACAACCCTTTAACAGCCCTTGTCATAAGTACATTCATGGCGTTGAGCATAATTTGCTCCTTCACTTGTTCTGGTTGCGTCAAGCCATCCTTTCCCGCAAATGCTGCACCATCTTCATAACGCGAGGGGTCTAAGCGCAAGCAATCTGCTTGTACATCGTACATAACGGATGGACCTAGAATGAGGCCTACATAGTTCAGATCAAACCCCTGCACTGTGTAAACAGATCCAACTTCATTGATGGTGTCTGGCCGTTCTGCCCAAGGCAATTTTTCATCCGGTTTTGAAAGATCCCACCGCAGATGAAAACGTCCTTCATCAATAAAGTGCTCTTTGCCATCCAATCTGTAAGGATAATCATAAGTTGCAACGATGCGCGACAATCCGCATTGGCTATTTTTCTGTTTGATTAACGCGTACATTGCTTGAGCATCTTCAAAATATCTGAAATCAAAATCCTGCTTTTTTGGGAAGGTTGTCACTTTTTTTGAGCAGAAATTTTTTATCCATTCCAAAACATCTGCGTTTGCATGCATTCGAAATTGATCTGTCAGATAGAATGTTTTAACCGGAAATCCTTCTAATATTTTTGAAAGTGTATTTTTATTCCAGTAACTTTTAAATTTTAGAACCTGATTTTCATCAAAAACAAGAATAACAATACGGGCAAGCCTTATAATCTCTTCAAGATGATTGTTTTGGTTAAATCTATTGTATTTATCAGGACGTGTTAAAAGTAGATGCGCTTCGTCAATCAGCACAACATCCGCTCTCTTTTTTAATTTATTCATTTTATTGATAAATGTTGTTGGACGCTCAAAATCCTTTTTTCTGATGTATGGAAAGTCTTCCGATATATTTATATATAGCTTCATCATCTCAGGATGATTCACAATAAGGTAGTTTTCTTTTCCAGAAAAACAGTCTCCTTTCGGGTTGCTTCTAGACATACGCTGCAAATCATTAAATATAGAATTTATAACAAGGCTTTTTCCTGTTCCGGCATCTCCTTCAATAACAAAAATAGCATGTTCATCTTTTTGATGATCTTTACAAAACTCAAGAATATCCTTCTTTAAACATTCTTGTGCAGAAGATAACTTTTGGAATGGATAAAGTTTCTTTTTTGCATTGTTGTTTTCAATATTTTCACTCTGAAAATCAGACATACCGCTTTCCTAAACTCATAAAAAAAGCCTTTCTTGAAAACAAGAAAGGCTTTTTCAAAAACATTCTTAGATTTCTATCCTTAACGCAGGATACCTGTATGACCAATGCAATAGCGGCCAGGCTGCGGCCATACGGTAAGACCATGAGGTTCCGCACCAACGGGGATTTTGATCATAGAACCATCATCGGTGTTGATTTTGTAAACAACATCATCAAACCGCCCGGAAAGCCATAGACTTTTGCCATCAGCGCTTACATTCCCCATATCAGGGCTACCACCACCGGGAATGGGCCAATCAGCCACAACCTTATTGGTTGCAAAATCAATTACCGAAACACCACCAGCCTTGCTGTGCGGCTTACCATGAATTTTGTGAGAGCCACGATTGGCAACATACATCTTAGTACCATCACGACTGGGGTACAAGCCGTGCGTACCCACACCCGTATGGATAAAGCCCGTTTCCTTAAATGTATCACCATCTACAAGGAAAACACCATCTGCCATCATGTCAGCAACGTAAAAGGTTTTTCCATTTGGAGAGATCAGAATATCCTGCGGCATACCACCGCTTGAAAGCGCCAGATACCCCAGAACTTTCTTATTCACCGTGTCAACTTTTACAAGGTGGCCACCAAATTCACATGTGAAAATAGCATAACGTCCATCAATCGAGAAATCTGCATGGTTCACCCCCTTACATTGTGGAACTTCAACAGATTCCTGCAAAGCCATTGTATGCGGATCGCGAAAATCCAGCCGCTTGCGGGCTTCTGCCACAACAATGGCTGATTTGCCATCTGGCGTAAAATACATGTTGTAAGGATCATCCACCTGCACAGCAGGACCGGGTTTGGCTGTACGTGGGTCTATGGGCGTTAGGCTACCGTTTGTGGTGCCTTCTGCATTGTTGGTTACCCACAAGGTGCGCAAATCCCACGAGGGCACAACATGTTGCGGGCTTTTACCAACAGGAAAACGATCCACGACTTTTGATGTTGCTGGATCAATAACTGAAACATCATTCGAACGCAGGTTTGGCACATAAATACGTGCCGGATCTTGTGCTACTTCCGGTGCAATATTATCCGCCCGCGTTTCACTATAGAGGTTATCCGGATCAATAACGGGAGGCATACCCGGAATTGTTTCAATTTTTGTAGCTGAAGTTGCTGCATTTTCTGGAGCAGGCGTGGGAACTGGTGCCGTTACAGGTGCAGAAGCTTCTGCTGCTGGCGGCTGAGCCGATGGAGCTGCCTGTGTAGCATCCTGAGCAAATGCTGCTGTTCCAGCACTCATTACCGCAGCTAAAGCCGTTGCCGCTATCAAATAGGCTTTGGAAGCCATTACACTATACCTCATTATCTCTGGCACCATGCTTTATCTATTATATCAGGTTGGATTTATCATGGTGCCTTAATAAGGTCTATTCTAATCTTTTTTAAGTAGAGAACTTATGTTCTATTCTATAAAATAGTTTCCACTTATTTATTTCGCGCATCGTTAATGGCAGAAACTGCCGCAGTTATCTGCATATTGATACCTACCTGCCCCAAACTGGCCGATGCCTTACGCGGATCTCCCCCATAAATGCCTTGAGCGCTGGATGGAGTGTCCGATTTTTGTAATGCATCCAACCTCACCATTGTTGGATCAATAGCCAGCATCAATGATGTATCACTTATATCTGCGTGCATACCTACATCTTTTGCATATCCATGCAGGCTGAGCCATTGAGTATACTGATGCGGTATAACGCTATAATATTGCTTTACGTAAAGAGCTTGGGCGTGGGTGCCTGACCACTCCTTATTAAGTTGTGAGGCAACTTTATCCAAAGATTTCTGATAACCGCCATGATCGCCAATAAAAACAATCAGACGGAATCCCTCAACCTGAAAACTTTTTGCAGCATATGCTATCAGTTTTTCAAAAACATCTGTCGGCACTGTAATTGTTCCCGGAAACTTCATATGTGAAGTCCGGGGAGATATCCCACCTTCTGGAACATATGAAACAACCGGTGCTACAAGGGTTTTTCCAGATTTTTCCGCTATCCTTTGCGCTATTTCCATAACACGCATATTGTGTTTACCAACCGCTATATAAGGCCCACTCTGTTCTGTTCCGCCAACAGGAATAATAAGAGTTGTTATCCCGCACGAAATGTCAGACTGGATTTCTGTCCATGTCTGTTTTTCAAACAGAACAGAAGAGGGCAGGGCAGAACACGATGTTTCTGCCAGTGCGCTATAAGTTTCTTCTCCGTTTACAAACAGAGCAGAAAATCCAATACAGGCTAAAATACAAAAGTGCTTTTTCATTATTTCTTCACTAACAGCGGGGCAAGAAAACGGCCTGTGTAACTTTCCGGGCATGCAGCAATATCTTCTGGTGTGCCTTCGGCAACAATCTGCCCTCCACCATCACCACCTTCAGGGCCGACATCTATAATCCAGTCTGCCGTTTTTATAACTTCGAGGTTGTGTTCGATCACAACAACTGTGTTTCCCTGATCAACAAGGGCATGCAAAACTTCCAGAAGTTTTCTTACATCTTCTGTATGTAATCCTGTTGTTGGTTCATCAAGAATATACAGTGTGCGCCCCGTTGCCCTGCGCGCTAGCTCCTTGGAAAGTTTAACGCGCTGTGCCTCACCTCCAGAAAGAGTGGTCGCCTGCTGCCCCAAAGCAACGTATCCCAAACCAACTTTTTGCAGAATAGCCAACCTATCGCGGATACGAGACTGAGCCGAGAAATAAGGGAGGGCTTCATCCACACTCATGGCCAGCACATCTGCAATAGACTTGCCACGGAACTTGATATCAAGTGTTTCACGGTTATAGCGCTGCCCTTTACAGGCATCACACGTTACAAACACATCTGGCAAAAAGTGCATTTCAATTTTGATAACACCATCACCTTGACATGCTTCACAACGCCCACCTTTTACATTGAAGGAAAAGCGGCCGGGCTTGTAACCCCTTGCTTTACTTTCAGGCAGTTCCGCAAACCAGTCCCTTATAGGCGTAAAGAGATCTGTATAAGTTGCCGGGTTGGAACGTGGTGTGCGCCCGATAGGGGATTGGTCAATATCAATAATCTTGTCTAACAGCTCCATTCCTTTGATGCGCTTATAAGGCTCTGGCGATGTACCAGCCCCCATCAATTGGCGGGAAAGCGCTTTATAGAGTGTATCAATAACCAAAGTGGATTTTCCGCTACCAGATACACCCGTTACACAGGTGAACGTACCAAGCGGAAAGCGAGCAGTTACATTTTTTAGATTATGCCCGGTAGCACCTTCAACTGTTAGAATTTTCTTTTTATTTATCTTCCGCCGTTCAACAGGAACATCAATCTTTTTGCGCCCAGAAAGATAAGCCCCTGTCAAACTATCGGGAGATTTGGCAACCTGCGCTGGCGTACCTTGGGCAACAACAGTGCCCCCATTTACACCTGCACCCGGCCCCATATCTACAAGCCAGTCTGCACTTCTAATGGCATCTTCATCATGTTCAACAACAATCAGCGTATTTCCAAGGTTTTTCAAACGCTGCAATGTGCCAAGCAAACGTTCATTATCACGCTGATGAAGGCCAATGGAAGGCTCATCCAGAACATACAAAACACCCGTAAGCCCGGAACCAATCTGGCTGGCAAGGCGAATACGCTGGCTTTCTCCACCTGAAAGAGTAGCTGAACTTCTTGAAAGTGTCAGATATTCCAAACCGACATCATCAAGAAACTTCAGGCGTTCCAGAATCTCACGCAGGATACGGCGGGCAATTTCGGCCCTTTGCGGTGTAAGCGTTGGCAAAACTGTATCAAACCAGTCCAAGGCTTGCCCTATAGGTAAATTCGTGGCTTGCGCAATATTTTTTCCCGCCACACGCACAGAAAGAGCCTCTGGCCGCAACCGCGCACCTTCACACACATGACATGCTTTTTCAGACTGATATCTAGAAAGTTCCTCTCTTACCCACATGCTTTCTGTGGTTCGCAGGCGTTTTTCTAGGCTTTTAATCACACCTTCAAATGGTTTGGAAACAACATAGCTTTTCCTGCCATCTTTATAGGTGAAATCTACATTTTCCGAAGTGCCATAAAGAATACCGTCTCGCACATTTTCTGGAAGATCTTTCCACGGTGTATCCATGTTTACAGAAAAATGCTGTGCCAAACTTTCAATCGTCTGTTCCAATAATGGAGATTTTGCATCTTTCCACGGTGCTATAGCACCTTTTTCAAGACTAAGGCCTTCATCTGGCACAATAAGATGTGGATTAAAATAGGTTTCCACACCAATGCCATCACATGCTGGACATGCACCTTGTGGTGCATTAAAGGAAAATAACCGAGGCTCAATTTCTTCCAGTGTAAACCCACTTACTGGACAAGAAAAATGCGATGAAAAAACAAGTTTTTCGTCTTCCTTGCTTTTATCTTTTGAAGCCTCTTCTGCATACACAATGCCATCAGAAAGTTCTAATGCTGTTTCAAGGCTATCAGCAAGACGTGTTTCAAGCCCTTCCTTCACCACAACGCGGTCAACCACAACTTCTACAGTATGGCGCAACTTCCTGTTCAGGCTAGGAACATCGTCAATTTCATAAAGTGTTCCATCAACTTTTACACGTGTAAAACCTTTGCGCTGAAGTTCTGACAGTTCCTTCCGATATTCTCCCTTTCTGTCACGAATAACAGGAGAAAGAAGCATTAGGCGCGTTCCCTCCGGCAACGCCATAATACGGTCAACCATCTGGGTGACTGTTTGCGCTTCAATCGGCAACCCGGTCGCTGGAGAGTACGGTACACCTGCCCGCGCCCAGAGCAGACGCATGTAATCGTAAATTTCTGTAACAGTACCAACGGTAGAACGCGGATTTTTAGATGTCGTTTTCTGCTCAATAGAAATAGCTGGGGAAAGACCCTCTATGGCATCTACATCCGGCTTGCCCATCAACTCCAGAAACTGACGCGCATAGGCGGAAAGGCTTTCCACATACCGGCGCTGTCCTTCTGCGTAGATTGTATCAAACGCCAAGGAAGATTTGCCGGACCCAGAAAGCCCTGTCATCACTGTTAGCTTATCACGCGGAATATCAATATCCACGTTTTTGAGATTATGGACCCGTGCACCACGCACCCGGATGCTCTGCTGACCGGAAAAATCTGATTTTTTCATGTAAGAAATCTGCCGCCGTTCCTGTTTTGTACTAGTATGCCGCCTAAGGCCACCTTCATGCAATGCGTGATAAGGCGGCGGCAGCCATTGCCTTTAATCTGATATGGGCAAGCCATGCCCTAATTGCCATTGCGCATCATGCTCTGATTGACCATCTAGAA
Source organism: Acetobacter ascendens (assembly GCF_001766235.1). NCBI lineage: Bacteria > Pseudomonadati > Pseudomonadota > Alphaproteobacteria > Acetobacterales > Acetobacteraceae > Acetobacter > Acetobacter ascendens. The sequence continues at coordinate 2,494,740 of NZ_CP015164.1, read as the reverse complement.
CATATAAACAGATCAAAGTCGGCCAGAAGGATATTTTCCATACTGACCGCAGCATTGGATTAAGGATACAGGAACATATGGAACACGTTATCGGCCAGCCGCAATCTGATACACAAAACGGCACAATAGCACCTCAGAGCACGGCACCTGTAATTAGTGATGGGTCTCAGGCCACATTCATGCAGGATGTGATTGAAGCAAGCCGTTCTGTTCCTGTTCTTGTTGATTTCTGGGCAGAGTGGTGTGGTCCCTGTAAGCAGCTTGCCCCGGTGTTGGAAAAGGTGGTGACAGCCGCACGCGGCAAAGTTCGTCTTGTTAAAATTGATATTGAAGCAAACCGTGCTCTAGTGGGGCAACTTGCGCAGGTTGGTTTGCCGTTACAGTCCATTCCGCTGGTTGCGGCCTTCTGGAAAGGGCAGATTCTGGATCTGTTCCAAGGTGCTTTGCCAGAAAGCGAAATCAAAAAGTTTGTCGAAAATATTCTAAAAAGCAGCGGTGGCGGCATTCTGCCTGCAACTGAACAACTGCGTGAAGCAGATGTGGCGTTGGAAACAGAAATGCCTGCTCGTGCGGCAGAACTGTATTCCTCTGTTATTGGGGAAGAACCAGAAAACCCCCGCGCATGGGCTGGGCTTATCCGTGCTATGTTGGCTCTGGATGATGAAGATGCCGCTGTTGCCGCACTGGCAGACGTACCTGCTAAAATTACAGATAGCCCAGAAGTGACTGGCGCACGTGCCGCACTGGACCTGAAAAAGGAAGGGCGCAAGGCCGCAGAGGAAATGGAAAGCATTCATGCACGCCTTGCCGCGAACCCAGAAGATTCTGAAGCACGTTGTGAACTGGCGACAGCCCTGAATGCTGCAGGAAAGCGGGAAGAGGCCGCAAACGAGCTGCTACATATCATCAAGGTAGATCGGAACTGGAAAGAAGGGGCAGCCAAACAGCAGCTGCTACGTTTTTTTGAAGCATGGGGAAATGAAGATCCCGCTACTGCGGTTTCGCGCCGCCGTTTGTCCTCCATGCTGTTTTCATGAGGATGTAAAACTTTTTGGCTGCAGTATTTTTTCAAGATGAAGATGATATCCTCCGGCACGTTCCCAGACTGGGAGATATCACTTTGGCCGATATCCCTCCGGAAGTTGGTCTGTTTCCATTAAGCGGCGTTGTTCTTCTGCCTCGTGGAAGACTGCCGCTTAACGTGTTTGAGCCGCGCTATATTGCATTGGTGGAAGATGCACTGGCCACGCAGCGCCTGATAGGCATGATCCAGCCGCGTTGGCGAGAAGAGGAAGATGAAGCCAACGGCGCTCCGCCACTTTACCCCATAGGGTGCCTTGGCCGGATTGTTTCCTTTACCGAGCGGGCAGACGGCACTTATGCCATTACGCTTGCAGGCCTTACGCGCTTTAGGCTCCTGCGTGAAACAGGAGAAGCACGCGGATACCGGCAAGCCCGGATAGATGTTTCCACCTTTGCGGGAGACTTGAACGAAATTCCGTCTGCTCCGTTTGATCGGGAAAAGCTTCTGGGCTCTATGCGGCGTTACTTCCAGAAAAAGGGATTACAGGCCCGTTGGTCTCTGCTGGAACAAATGGATGATGATATCCTGTTGGTAACATTACCCATGATCTGTCCTTTCCCTCCGGCAGAAAAACAGGCATTGCTTGATGCCGAAGATCTAACTGACCGTGTGCGGGTGCTGCAAACACTGCTAGACCTGTCTGGTCCGGAACAGGAAGGCCCGCCTTCCTGAACCTTTTACTGAGGAACAGAGAACTAATGTCTGACACACCTCCGCTTGATTCCCGGCTTCTTTCGGTGCTTGTGTGCCCTGTTACCAAAGGGCCTCTGACTTATAATGCGGAAACCAATGAACTGATCAGTAAAAAGGCTGGTCTTGCTTTTCCTATCCGTGATGGCATCCCCATCATGCTGCCAGATGAAGCTCGCCGCCTAGAAAGCTGATCTCACAGCTTTCTCTCTTTCTCCTTTACAATGAACCCGTCCATGCTTCTGGCGAAAAAAACAGGCACCCTGATCGGAAACCTTCTTTTGGTCTCTCCACTGCTGGTGGCATGTCACGGGCCTATTGAAGGGGACAACATTGATGTCCCCCCTGAACGGCCAGGGCGCTTTTTGCCCGAAGCGGCTCCGGCGGAAGCCAAGGCGGCAGAACAGGAAGAAAACCTGCGCGAAGCCCAAGCTGCGCGTGAGGGCAAGCCTGAACAAACTCACCCGCCCAAACCTGAAGAACGTTACGAAACACTGCCCGATGCAGGTTCTGGTGCTGTAGGGTCAATGGAAACAGAAGACGGGCATACCGTTACCCCACAAACCCAAGCTATTTACGGAAAACCGGCTGATAGATCTTCTGGCCATTAGCGCCGGAGAGGCTTGCTGCGCTCATTATCCTTCATGTTCATGCTCTGCTTGGTCTGTATGCCTACGGCGCAGGATATTGGCGCACACCATGCCTATAACACCTGTCATCATACCAATAGCCGTTGGAATAGCGCCGCCTCCGGGCAAAATACCCACCAGAACACTGCTTAAAGATCCAAGGCTAAATTGCATTGTGCCTAGCAAGGCAGAGGCACTGCCAGCCTGATGTGCATGGCGTGAAAATGCCATAACGGTGCCATTGGGCCCAATAAACCCCAATGCGCCGGTAATGCATGTAATCAGCCCACAAGTCAGCCACGGATGGGCAAAACCTGTCCAACCAGAACAGGCCACCACCACAAAAATGCCACCCACAACCAAAGCCCAAACAATAGCCGCTTCCAGCAAAGTTGGCATGGCAAACCTATGCACAAGCCTACCGTTAATTTGTGTTCCCAAAATAAAAGCAGCGGCATTCACACCAAAAAACATGCCAAAAGCTGAGGGAGAAAAATGAAGCACCTGCTCAAACAGAACCGGCGCACTTCCCAAATAGGCGAACATCACAAAAGTAGAAAAAGTTGTGATAAGCGCATTAGAAAGAAAAACAGGCTCTCGCAGGATAGCGCGATAGCGCGTGAAAATTTCAAATGGTGCCAATCTCATCCGGTATGCGGGAGACAGCGTATCTGGCAGCATACATATAATGCCAACCATACCCAGAATGGCGTATAGGGTGCCACTCCAGAATATCCACCGCCAGTTCCCGAATTTCAGCACTAGGCTACCCATGCTGGGAGCCAGCACAGGCATGACACCAAACACTAGTGTAAGCTGCGCCATAATATGCGCACCTTTTTTGCCAGTCGCCACATCTCTTACAATAGCTCGCGGAATAACTGCGCTGGCAGACCCACCAAATGCGCCAATAAACCGCATGATACAGAACAGGTGATAATCCCGCACCACAGCGCACATAGCAGATGCAACAGCAAAAACGGCAAGCCCTATAATCAGAGGCGCCTTGCGCCCAAACCTGTCTGACAGCGGACCTTGAGAGAACTGACCAAAAGCCAGCCCTAAAAACCATGCTCCCAGCGTAAACTGGGCAGAACCTGCACCACCGCCCAAATCCTGCTCAACATCAGGAAAAGCCGGAAGATACATATCTGTAGCAAGTGGGCCGATTGCCGTAACCAGCCCCAAAAGCAGGATAAGCCGCAGCGGCAGTCCATTTTTAAAAAAGGCAGGATGGGCAGAAGATGTTGTCATGATATCAGGCACCGAAAAAGAACATTCTGTTCTTTCTCTTGATCTGCATTATTTGTCTATGAATGCAAACACAACGCATCAATGCTTTAAGCATAAAAAAAGCTGCCAGAATGTCTGGCAGCTTTTTTGCAGAAGCTTACTTGCTTTCGGTTGCAGCCGGCGGCGGAGCCGGAGGTGCACCGTTTCCGCACATTGGTGGCATCTGGGGTTCAGGGCGTTCTGCAATCTGCTTAAGCTGTTTTTTGGTCAGAATATCATGAACCTGCGTTTCAACCTGCAGGCGCTGCGTTGCGCGCTCGGTCTGCATGGTGCTGATCTGCTGTTCAATCTGTTGCAGCTTAGCCTGATCCACCGGGCCCGGCGTTGTCAGCAATTCACGTTCCTGCTGGTGCAGCCTGTGAATCTGTTCCATGTCCGCTTTCGGGTCTGAAGGCTTGTTTACGTCAAAAATAGCTTTCAGCTTTTTCTTCTGAGCAGAGGTCAGCTTAACGCCGTCCAGCTTCAGAATAGGGCCGCCCATGCCATGGTGGTGCATCGGGCCACAGCCTGGGCCACCCGGCGGAGGTGCGCCAACAGCCGGAGCGGCTTCCTGAGCATGTGCAAAAGATACTGCGGATGTCATCATTCCCAGCGTCAGCGCTGTGGCCATCAAAACTTTTTTCATCAGATTCGCCTTATAAAATCTTTACCGTAACAAAGTGCATAAACACCTTGTCTGCTTTCTGACTAATGACAAAGGCTTGTGTCTGAAAAAAGGCATAACTTTAAAAGAAAAATGTCCTGCTTTTGCTTCTGAGTGAAAAATAAGCGTTAAGCCTTGCCTGCCTTACATAGAGAAGGAATAGCGCCAACAATGAAAGTCGTAATTTGCGATCACAGCCTTCCTACGGCAAATTAGCTGTATGACCCGTATTTTTGTTGATTCTGGCGCATGCCCCGTAAAAAACGAGGTGTATCGTGTAGCCAGTCGTTACAATCTGCACGTTTTCATTGTTTCAAACAGAATGATTATGGTGCCAGATTCTCCCCCCATTGAGCGGATCGTGGTGGATGCTGGACCAGACGTCGCCGACGATTGGATTGCGGAGCGCGTATCGGACGGAGACATCGTGATTACAGCAGATATTCCGCTGGCTGCTCGGTGTGTTGAAAAGGGGGCCTATGTTCTTGAGCCCAAGGGGCGGATTCTGGATGGCGATGCCATTGGTATGGCGTTGGCAGTGCGTAATCTGATGACAGATTTGCGTTCAGCCGGAGTGATGACACCAGGCGGAAGCGTGTTTGGAAAAGCAGATCGGTCCCGCTTTCTTTCCGCTCTTGATACGCTGGTTATTAAGGCACAAAAGCCGCGCCTACGCCCACTGACCTTCCCGAGTGAGTAAGCAACTCATCTGCTCATAGAAAGCTATCTACCATTCTTGCTTGAAACGCAGAGAAAAACACTGCGTAAGCACGAACGACTTGAAAGGAATCAGTAAAATTTTGTTTTGATTGGAGAGTCTTATCAGAACTGGTGGAGCCAATCGGAATCGAACCGACGACCTCCTGAATGCCATTCAGGCGCTCTCCCAACTGAGCTATGGCCCCACACTGTTCTTGCACACAGCTGCATCAGATAGATGCGGTGTGTGCCCAGCCTCTTACATGATCTACCCTTAACAGGCAAGCCCCTATTTTCAGTAAAAAATCACCTTCATCTCTCGCAACGCTTCAAGAAGAGGCAGAAGAGGCAACCCCTGAATGGAAAAAGAATCTCCTTCTATATGCGCAAAAAGCTGCAAGCCTGGCCCTTCCAGCCTATATGCGCCCACAGAAGTCAAACATGCTGGTCCTTCTGTTTGCAGATAAGCGTCCAAAAAAGCTTCTGAAAACAAACGCATGGTCAAACGTGGTTGATCCACATGCTGCCATACCACCTGACCATTCCGACACAACACAACCGCCGTATGCAAAATATGGGTATTTCCTCTTAGTGCCAGAAGTTGCTCACGGGCCTGCGCTAAATCCTTGGGCTTGTCATACCATACGGAATTGCAGGACAGCATCTGGTCCGCGCCAATAACAAAAGCATCTGCCTGCTGAACAGAAAGCGCCTTGGCTTCTGCCAATCCAAGAGCCACAGCTTCTGGCTTCCATCCCTCTCGTTTGCCTGCTGCTTTGAGGATGTCTTCATTTACACCTCCAACCCGGACTTCAAAATCCAGCCCAACATCCTCAAGCATTTTGCGTCTAGAAAAAGAACCACTCGCCAAAAGCAGTTTCGAATCTCTGTTCTGTAATGGAGTCGGCATTAGTACTAAATCCTGCATCAATTCGAGTCCCGTTCAGGTACTCGTAAAAAAATGGCCTGTGAGTACTCACCTGAGTACCGGGGTACATGTGGATTGTACGGAACTCATAACTGCGACGTACCGAGTACCGGGCACAACTCTCTAAAACGATAAACCGGTGAGTTGTACACAGCCCCGTAAGGGTACTTTCTGGATAACTTTAAAAAGTCCTTGTTTTCCAATAGCCTAAAATCTGTACACAGTGTGGGAAAGCTGGGGTACATTTTTGGAATACCGGGTACCCCACCATTCACAGTACTTTTAAACAACTACAAACCTATTCCTTTCTTTTTTTATAGGAAGAGGGGCGTGGACAGCGTGAACAAAGACGTGGCAGGACATCGAAGCATGATGACAGACCAACATATTCCCTCCGCCAAACGGCTCTTAAGAACACTCAACGGTGAAGCCCTGTGGCCACCTCCAATGTGGCTGATGCGTCAGGCTGGTCGCTTTCTGCCAGAATTTCGGGCTATGCGTGCCAAAGCAGATTTCCTGACACGCTGCATGACACCGGATATTGCAACAGAACTGACATTGCAGCCGATCAAACGTTTTGGAATGGATGGCGCTATTCTGTTTTCCGACATCCTGATTTTGCCATGGGCAATGGGGCAATCTCTTGAATTTGTAGAAGGCAAAGGCCCTGTGTTGGGCGCTATTCGCTCTGAACAGGATCTGGCTCGGTTGGATGCTGCACGTATTGCCGAAGTTACAGCTCCAGTTTTGGAAACTCTGACACGCTTGCGTAAAGAGTTGAATGGCCCAGATAAAATTGGTGTCGCGCAACCAGGTGCAACAACCCTACTTGGTTTTACGGGCGCACCTTTTACGGTTGCCTGCTACATGGTTGAAGGGCATGGATCGCGCGAGTTTGCTGTTACCCGGAAAATGGCTTACGCAGAACCCGTTCTGTTTGATAAACTTATGGATTTACTGACCCAAACAACAGCTGAATATCTTTGCAAACAGATTGAAGCTGGTGCTGAAGCAGTTATGTTGTTTGATTCATGGGCAGGCCTGTTATCGCCATCAGAATTTCGCAAACATGTTATTGCGCCATCTCGCCAGATTGTTCAGGCTATTAAAGCCCGGCATCCTTCTACACGCATTATCGGGTTTCCGCGTTTAAGTGGTGTATTGGTTGCTGAATATGTCCGGGAAACAGGCGTAGATGTTGTAGCGCTGGACACAGGGGCAGATATGGAAATTGTGCGCTCCATGCTGCCAGAACATGTTGGCATTCAAGGTAATCTGGATCCAGTTGCCGTATTGGCTGGTGGAGATGCCATGAAGCGTGAAGCACTTGCTATTCGTGAAGCTGGCCGAGGGCGTGCGCATGTTTTCAATTTAGGTCATGGTGTTTTTCCGCAAACACCTGTTGAACATGTTGCAGAATTGGTAAGCACAATAAGGGAAACAGCGTGATGGTAGAACAACCATTCGTTCTTTCCCCTCAAGGGCATCTCAAGCTTATTATTTTTGATTGTGATGGTGTTCTTGTTGATAGCGAAGAAACGTGTTGTCGCATCAGTGCAGAAGAGGCTCGGCGTGTTGGTATGAATGTGCCGGATGATCAAGCTGTAAACGTATTTTCCGGCATGGCATTGCCGGGAATACAACACATGATTGAACAGGAAACTGGCGCCAAGTTGGGGGCTGATTGGGCAGGCATGATGCAAAAACGCTTTGTGGCAGCCATGAAAAATGGTGTTGAGCCAGTAGATGGTGTTTATGATATGCTCAACAGTATTCAAAAACTTGGTATTCCTGTAAGAGTTGCATCCAACTCATCTCAAGAAGAAATGGATGCAAAGTTTTCTATTGCCAATCTTGAACATTTTTTTGAAAACCGCATTCACTCTGCAAGAGATATGGGAATTCCAAAGCCCAAGCCTGATGTGTATCTGAAAGCAGCGGAAGAAGAAGGTGTTTCTCCTTCAGAATGTCTTGTGCTGGAAGATAGTGACACAGGAGCACGAGCAGCTGTTGATGCCGGAATGACCTGTATTATGCTGAGATCTGATGAAAAACCTATTCCAAAATGGAAAAATATTTTAAAAATTAATAGTCTTTCACAATTTACGGCATTGGTTCAGAAAGCCTTGCTGCTGCAAGGACATTAATGATGGTTATAGATGCCCTTTTGCCTTGGTTACGTTGGCTTATAGCGTTCCATATCATGTCTGTTATGGCGTGGATGGCTGGATTATTTTATCTGCCAAGGTTGTTTGTTTATCATTGCCAGGTTGTTGTTGGATCTCAGGAAAGTCAGCGCTTCAAAATTATGGAACGCCGGCTTCTTAAAGCCATTATGACACCAGCTATGTGTGCTAGCCTACTTTTTGGTGTGCTCCTTGTGTTTACACCAGGAGGTGTGGATTGGCATGCTGGGTGGTGGCATACAAAACTTACTGCTGTATTCTTTATGTTTGCTTTTCATGGATGTTGCGTACGTTGGTGTAAAGATTTTGCTGCTGACCGCAATAGCCATTCAGAAAAGTTTTATCGTATTGCCAATGAAGTGCCGACCATCTTGATGATGGTTATTGTTATTATGGTTGTTGTCAGGCCATTTTAAAAAAAGTCCCTGTATATCAGGGACTTTTTTATTTCTAAATCATGTTTTTAATACGTAGAAGCCCAAAAGCAGCTAAGCTGACCATGCATGTTATCTCATTTCGGCGGATCATGTCTTCAACTTCCGAAAGCAGAAAGGTATGGTATGTCATTCCTTGTTCTGTATCTTCCAACTGACGTGCTCCTTGGGTTAATCCTGTAGCCAAATATACGTGACCTTTCTGGGTAGAATATCCCGCTCCCTGATAAACAATGCCTGCATGTTGCAATTTTTGGGCTCGTAAGCTTGTTTCTTCCTGTAATTCACCTGCGGCAACATCTTCCATTTTGGCATCTGGCCGTGCTTCCCACATACCCATTGGCAACTCCCACAGTCGTTTTTTAATGGGATAACGGTATTGATTGACCAGCGTTACAGTTGGCTGGCCATCTACAGATTTGCCTAAAGGAAGAATAACAACAAATTCGCCTCTTTCTACAATGCCATAGAGACCATCCTTACCATTTGGTAGGCGGATAATATCTTCCCGCACACGGGTCCACGGATTTTCATAAGTAATGCGGGAGGAAACGGTGATGTAACCTTCATCATCAGGTGAAGACATATTCATGCTGGATTCCTAAGTTTTGCTTTGCATTAGCCTATCATATGCGAGCAAATTGGTACGGATTCTGATTATGTAACACCATTACCGTAAAGGAATGTAATGAACGGGAATAATGATATTGAGGTAGCACCAGATACAGCAGGAAAAACACTATGGTCTATCTTTGCGATCGTGGTTTTTACTTTGCTTTGTTATATAGAAATCGGTTTACAAATGGCAGTTGTACCGTTGTTTGTAAAAGAACAGTTGGGATTTAGCTCTGCACTCGCAGGGTTTGCTGTTTCCGTTCAGTATCTAGCCACATTTGTATCCCGTATTGGAGCGGGGCATCGGATAGATACACGTGGCCCTAAAAAAGTTGTTATTGCGGGGCTTTTCCTTGGTGCGCTTTCTGGTTTGCTTATCATGCTTGCGCCTTCCATGATGGCATGGCCTTTAGGGGCTTTGGCGATTGTTTTACTAGGTCGCATTTTTTTTGGGTGTTTCTGAAAGTTGGGTGGCCACGGGTGTTATTGTCTGGAACATCCAAAGGGTAGGGGCCGCGGGAACCGCCCGTGTTATATCATGGAACGGTGTCTGTTCTTATGGCGGTATTGCTCTAGGGGCGCCTATTGCCATGATGATTTATCAGTCTCATGTGGCATTAGGTGGTTTTTGGGGCATAGGCTTGTGCTGTATGCTGATGCTGCTTTTAGGAGTGCCGTGGGCATGGCGCCAGGTAGCAGTCAAACCGCTTGCTCCATCTACAGGTAAGCGCCATTCTTTTATGACAGTTTTCGGTCAGGTCGCACCGTATGGCATGGCTCTGGCTGCGGGTTCTATTGGGTTCGGTGCCATTTCGTCTTTGCTGACTTTGTATTTTTCTGATCAGAACTGGAGTGGAGCTGCAACAGCATTATCTATTTTTGGATGTGTTTTTGTTTTGACACGGTTTGGTTTTACAACTCAGATAACAAAACGTGGTGGTACAATTGTTGCATTGGTTTCCTTACTCGTAGAAAGTTTGGGCTTATGTGTATTGGCTATGGGGCATTCACCTGTTTGGGCAAATATAGGAGCTGCGCTAACGGGTGCCGGTTTTTCACTTTTGTTTCCGGCTTTGGGGGTAGGGGCTGTAGCTCGTACAAAGCCAGAAAATAAAGGGATTGCAGTAGGCGCATTTTCTGTTTTTCTTGATATAGCTCTTGGCCTATCTGGACCCGTTTTAGGGTTTATTATTCCGTTTTGGGGATACCAGGGATTGTTTTTAACAACGGCACTGATGAGCCTTATGGGTGTTGGAATATGTGCTTTTGTTTATCGTCAGGAAAATGGGTAATCCATTTTACCGTAAGAAACAGATACCTAAAACTTTAGAAACCAATTTGGAGGAGCATAAATAATGACAATTGATGTGCGTGCAGTCGCCGTATTTTGTGGTTCCCGTATGGGGACAAAGCCAGTGTATCAGCAGGCAGCACAGGAAACAGGAAAAGAATTGGCGCAGGCTGGAATCCGGCTGGTATATGGTGGCGGTGCAAATGGCCTGATGGGCGTTGTGGCCCATGCCGTTATTCAAGCAGGTGGCAGCGTTACGGGTGTTATTCCTGAATTTCTAAAAACCCGTGAAAAAATGAATGAAGACGTTTCTGAACTGATAGTTACGGATTCTATGCATACCCGTAAGCAGATCATGTTCTCACGGGCTGATGCTTTTTGGGTTTTGCCCGGGGGTTTTGGAACGTTTGAGGAGCTTCTGGAAATTCTGACATGGAAGCAGCTTAAGCGCCATGATAAGCCCATCGTGCTGATTAATGTAGATGGGTGGGGCGATAAGGTTGTCGCCATGCTTGATGAGGCTGTGAAACAGGGTTTTGCCTCGGTTGATGCAAGATCTCTGCTGAGTGTTGTACCGAATGCTGCCGCTGCTCTAGAATGCTCTCGTGTTACTGAGCCCGCAGAAGCATTGGGTATGGATGTAATGTAAAATAAGACGTGCAAGGGTAGGAAGACTCATTTCTACTCTTGCTTCTTAGGCCAGAGCGCTGTATAGGCAGCGTGTAATCGGAGTGTAGCTCAGCCTGGTAGAGCACTGTGTTCGGGACGCAGGGGCCGGAAGTTCGAATCTTCTCACTCCGACCAGTTTTTCCCTTAAAAATATATTATTTATTACATGCGCGATATGCGTATTGCATAAAAAAACTTCTGCTCAGAATTGGATTCCAAGCAGAAGCATTTTTCATAAATTATATTGTGTTATTAGGCACTTTTAACAGCGTAAGACTGTACATCTGATGCATTTGTATGCTGAAAGTTCTGCAATGTGTCTTCAAGAGAAGGCCCAATAAGCAAAGAATCCCAGCGGTGCATTTCAGTCTTTTTAGCTGCAAGAGCTGCGTGGTTAATTTCTTCCAGTTTAATGGCGGCATAAGAGCCTAAACCAATGCTAGCCAAAAAAGCTGCTAAACCAATCAACCCTGGTCCAGAAAACACGTAGTCATTCCAACGTGCTGTCTCAGGCAGCATCTGCCACAGATATACAGAAAAGGGCGTATTATCTACAAAATCAGCCTGGTTTACTGTTAAACCAGAATGAAAAATAGAAAACTTAAGCCCACATGCAATAAAAATAAAAGTGGAGCAGATGGCCAGGCTAAGGGCAGCAAGCCACAGGGAAACAAAAGTTGCTTTTTTCCATGCCATGAGTCCGGCCTCCTAATTTGGGGTGTTAGGGGGCAAAGCTGAAGATAAATCTTCTCCGCTTCCTCCAATGATTAAAATGTATACCAGGAATGCAAAAAACGCAACATGAATCTGAGCTTTTATCTTACCTGATGAAGCAAAAAAGCAATGGCAAACTGTCTTTTAATGCCCATGTAATAACTAGAAGAAGGACATATTACGGTATTATGTCGTGTAAGCAGTATCCAAGGTTAAGTGCAAAGGGCACCGATGTTATGTGGACTGCAATATCCAAAAAAATAGGGCTGGCAGCTCTTTTGGTATGCGGACTTAGCGTTCCTGTATTTTCAGCATATGCCCACCCCGGCCCAGGTGGTGGTGGCTTTGGTGGAGGGGGCGGTTTTGGCCACGGTGGCTTCGGCGGCCCAGGTGGTGGTGGTTTCGGTCATGGTGGCTTCGGTGGCCCAAGAGGTGGTGGTTTCGGTGGTCCGGGAGGAGGTTTTCCTCATGGTGGATTTGGCGGGCCACATGGCGGCCCAGGTGGATGGGGTGGTGGTTCTTGGCGTGGCGGCGGCTGGGGAGGGCGTCCGTGGGGCGGTGGTTGGTACGGCGGCTGGGGTGGCGGCCCATGGGGCTGGGGTTATCCGTATTATGGTTGGGGCTATGGTGGAGGACCGTGGGGCTATCCTTACTGGGGCGGCGGCTGGGGCTGGGGGGCGCCGTTTATGTTCGGTTCGGTGCTTGGTTTAGCAATAGGAAGTGCAGCTGCATCTGAATATAATTCGGCACCACAGCAGAGCATTTATGCGCCCCCATCTTACTATTATAATGGTGGCCAGCAGGGGGGAAATGCACCTTCTTATCCACCCCCAACAAGTTATGGAAATGATACGGATTCATCTTCTGTGGTCAGATGTAGCGCCGGGAAATTTTTTAATACCCGTACAGAAAGCTGTGACAGAAAATAGAGAACATACGTTCATCCGATAACGCTAGAATCCGTATCAGAGCAGTTTAGGAGTGGTGTGGAAATTTGGCGCCTTCTAAGCGTAGAAGCCACGCTTTATCATCCACACCACCATCACCAGAATATCCTCCTAAGCCAGAAGCCCCCACAACGCGATGGCAGGGAATAAGGATGGGGATAGGGTTTCTCCCAACGGCTTGACCAACTGACTGGGGACTACCACCGATTTTTTCGGCGAGTTCTCCATATGTGGTTGTTTCGCCCACTGGGATTTCCTGCAATGCGGCCCAGATTTTTTTCTGATAAGCTGTTCCATAAGGATCCAGAGGAAGCGGGAAAGAACCTGCACTCTCAGGGTCATCAAACCAATTATCCAACCATTCACGTGCTTGGCAGAGCAGGGGAGTTTCGGTTTGATCTCGACCCCATCCCCAATCCAAAGAGATAATCTTCCCGTCTTCTTCAGACAAAGTGATTGGACCTAAAGGAGAGTGCAGCGAGAGTTGGGGCATAAAACATAAACCTTACTTTTGTTCAAAATCTTTTGGTGTTGTCTAACCGGAGTGTGCTTCATCACGCAGGCAAGGGGGAGGCTATCATTTTTTAACTCTACGTTTGCATGAAAAACTGCATTAGAAGCAGCAAGAAGAAACAGGCATACGATAACGGAAAGGGTGGCCGCGTTGGGGTATCAGGCTGAAGATACAATCTTTGCGCTTTCAACAGGAATAGAGCGTGCGGCAATTGCAGTTTTGCGTGTGAGCGGTGCAGGCAGCCGAAACATTCTTTTACAGGTTTGTGGCAAGCTGCCTGTAGCGCGTAAGGCTGTTCTTCGTAAAATCTGGAACAATGCTTCTACTCAAGATGACTTACTAGATGAGGCGTTGGTTCTCTGGTTTCCTGGCCCGCAAAATTATACAGGTGAAGATGGGTTTGAACTGCATCTACATGCTGGGCCTGCCATTATACGTGCTGTTTCCGAGGCTTTGGTGAACGCTGGGGCGCGGCCAGCTGAGCCCGGTGAATTTACAAGGCGTGCATTTGTGAATGGTCGCATGGATCTGGTTGAAGCCGAGGGTATTGCCGATTTGGTTGCTGCTGAAACCGATGGTCAAAGAAAGCTGGCTTTGGCACAAGCTGATGGTGCATTAAGCCAATTATATTCAGGCTGGTCTGAACGGTTAAAAAAGATACTCGCTTTTCAGGAAGCTCTTATAGATTTTCCGGACGAAGATTTACCCGCTGAAGTGGAAGAGGGTATCAATCAGGAAATTCAAAAACTTCAGTTTGAAATGCAGCAACATATTGCCGACGGTGAGCATGGGGAGAGAATACGGCAAGGGGTCGTGTTTGCTATTACAGGCCCACCAAATGCAGGTAAAAGCAGTTTGTTAAATTGGCTTACGGGCCGGGATACTGCCATCGTATCTTCAAAGGCAGGAACAACGCGTGATGCCTTAGAGGCCGCCTGTATTCTTGCCGGGATAAAAGTGACATTTGTTGACACTGCTGGTTTGCGAGAAACAGATGATGAAATTGAAGCGGAAGGGGTACGCCGTGCATTGTTTCACGTGAAACAGGCAGATTGTGTGTTACAAATGTTCCCAGCCAATGAGCCGCCAGATGATATTTTCCCCGGCGCCACTTTGATTGGGAATAAGGTAGATATCGGTGAAATTCCCAAAACCATTCTAGGCAAGGATGTTTTTGCCATTAGTTTGAAAACAGGAGATGGGCTGCCTGAGTTATATACTTTCCTACAGAGAAAAGTTGAGGAGCTTACGGCTGCATCCGCATCTGGAGCACCGCTTCTTACGCGCGCACGACACAAAGCAGGCGTGCAGGAGGCTGTAAGGTGCCTCCATGCTGCGTTGCTGCAGGATTGGCCAGAATTGCGTGGTGAAGAGCTGCGGTTAGCTATGCGGGCGTTAGGGCGCCTAACAGGGCATGTTGGTGTAGAAGATCTGCTGGATACGATATTCGGCCAATTTTGTATTGGAAAGTAAGGTGTGCAGGAAGGGCAAACGATGAACAAGGCTTACGATGTTATTGTGGTAGGAGGAGGCCACGCTGGATGCGAGGCCGCTGCCGCTGCTGCGCGTTGTGGTGCCAAAACGCTTTTGTTAACGCACCATAAAAACACGGTTGGCGCTATGTCCTGTAACCCTGCCATCGGTGGTATCGGTAAGGGGCATCTGGTGCGTGAAATTGATGCGCTGGATGGTGTTATGGCACGGGCGGCAGACCGAGCCGGTATTCACTTTAAACTTCTCAATCGCTCTAAAGGACCCGCTGTGCAGGGGCCGAGAGTCCAGGCTGATCGTCTTTTATATCGTCAAGCTGTGCAGGATATTCTGGCAAACACAGAGGGACTTGATATTGATGAGGGGGCTGTAACGGATTTTATTTGTGATGATCAAAGCCATGTTGCCGGTGTTGCCTGTGAAGATGGACGCCAATGGGCAGCGGGTGCTGTTGTTTTAACAACAGGTACGTTCCTGGATGGAGTTATTCATATAGGGCATAAAAGCCAACCAGCGGGGCGAATTGGAGAACAACCTTCGGTTGCATTGGCGTCACGGTTAAAAAAGTTAGGTTTGCGGATTGCGCGCTTAAAAACTGGAACACCAGCGCGGCTCAAACGTGACACAATAGATTGGGCATCGCTTGCTGTTGATAAGGGGGACGCGTCCCCCGAGCCGTTTAGCCGTTTAACAGCGTCCATCACAAACCCGCAAATGGTGTGCGGCATAACTGCAACAGTTTCAAAAACCCACGATATTATCAGAGAACATTTACATCTTTCTGCTGTATATGGCGGGGCTATTTCGGGCCGGGGGCCACGGTACTGTCCTTCTATTGAAGACAAGGTCGTGCGATTTTCAGAAAAAACGGGACATCAGATTTTTCTGGAGCCAGAAGCACTTCCTGATCACGAAGGGGGGGGGCTGGTTTACCCCAATGGTATTTCTACCAGCCTGCCGGCAGATGTGCAGGATGCCATGATCCACTCTATCCCAGGGTTGGAGAAGGCGGTTATTGCGCAATACGGTTACGCTGTAGAATATGATTACGTTGACCCACGCGAACTAACTGTTTCTTTAGAACTTAAAAAGTGCCCTAATTTATTCTTAGCAGGCCAGATTAATGGCACCACAGGCTACGAAGAGGCTGGCGCTCAAGGCCTTTTGGCAGGTGTAAACGCAGCAAGAAGGGCAGGTGGGCAGAAAGCTGTTAGCCTTGATCGCGGGAAAGCTTATTTGGGCGTTATGATTGATGATCTGACAACGCAAGGGGTGAGCGAACCCTACCGCATGTTTACATCACGTGCTGAATATCGGCTGACATTGCGGGCGGATAATGCAGATGTGCGTTTAACCCCGATAGGCTTGGAGTGGGGATGCATAGGTGCTGAAAGGCGTGAGGTCTTTGAGCGAGATATGCATGAGATAAAGCACTTCACTCAAAAAGCAGAAGCAGAAAGCTGGCCTCCACAGGCACTTTCTCAAGTTAGCATTAAAGTTGCTCAAGATGGTCGCCGTCGGAACCTTCTGGAAGTGATGGGGCAGGCAGTTGATGAGGATACCATAGAAACTTTAGCACCTTGGGTGCAGGAGTATTCTGAGCGTGCACGTAGCTACGTGAGAACAGAGGCGCGCTATAGCGGTTATCTGGCAAGGCAAAAGCGTGAGATCAAACAACTTGAGGCAGAAACAGAAATCCGTTTCCCTCAGGATATGGACTTCAGAAAAATAGGCGGCCTGAGTGCTGAAATGCAGGAAAGGTTAGAGCAGGCACGGCCAGAAAGCTTTGGTGCAGCACAACGTATACCAGGCATAACACCTTCTGCCCTTATGGCTGTTCTAGCTTATCTTAAAAAAGGGCAGCACCATGCACAAGTGGCCTGAGGGAGTTCATGTTTCACGTGAAACAGAAGAAAAGCTTTTCGCGTTTGTAAGCCTTCTGGAAAAGTGGAACCCTCGTATAAATCTTGTTTCTTCCAAGGATATTGAGAATGTCTGGAGCAGGCATGTTCTTGATAGTCTTCAACTTGTTCCTTTGATACAAGGCCAAAGCCGATTTATTGATATGGGCTCTGGGGGCGGGTTTCCTGCTGTGGTGGTAGGGATAGCAACTGGTATACCCGGGGTTTTGATTGAATCGGACCAAAGGAAGGCTGCTTTTTTGCGTGAAGTCGCACGGCTTACCCAAACAAATTTGGAAGTTTTGCCATGCAGGCTTGAAAGTGTAAAAGTTCAGCCCGCACCTGTAGTAACAGCGCGGGCTTTAGCTCCGTTGGTTAAACTTTTGGAGTGGGCGCACCCGCTGTTACAGCCTGAAGGGAAAGCTATTTTTCTTAAAGGGCAACAGGCTGTGCAGGAAATCCAAGACGCGGAGCAGGTCTGGCAGATGGATGTTCAAGCATATCCAAGCCAGACAAGTTCTGATGGTATGATTCTGGAAGTGAGAAATTTTAATCGTGTCTAAGGTTAAGAAGAGCGGGAAAGCCTGCCACGTTTTTGCTGTTGCAAACCAGAAAGGGGGCGTAGGTAAAACCACTACGGCCATTAATCTGGCAGCATCTCTGGCGGCTGATGGTGCTAAAGTTGTACTTCTGGATATGGACCCTCAGGGGAATGCTTCAACAGGTTTGGGGGTTGATTATGATTCCCGCAAAGGTGGCTCTTACGCGCTTCTGATGCATGAAAAAGCCGCAGATGATCTTTTGCAGCCTACCGAAATTGATAATCTTTCAGTCATTGCCGCCAACACAGAGCTGGTAGGAGCTGAAATTGAACTGGTGGATGCGGAGCACCGAGAAACCAGATTACGCACGGCATTAGAGCCTTTGCGTGAGACCGTGGATTTTGTGATTATAGATTGTCCCCCTAGCTTGGGGTTGCTGACATTGAATTCCTTTGTGGCCGCAGATGGTGTTCTGGCTCCACTACAGTGTGAGTTCTTTGCCTTAGAAGGTTTGGGCCATCTGGTTAAAACTATTGGACGCGTGCAAAAAAACCTGAACCCTGAGCTGAAAATGGCGGGCATTGTTCTGACCATGTATGACAGACGAAATAATCTGTCTGAGCTTGTGGCTGCAGATGCACGAAGCTTCTTTGGTAAAGATGTGCTCGAAACGGTTATCCCACGTAATATCCGTATTTCAGAAGCCCAGAGCCACGGTCAGCCTGTTATGCTGTATGATTCCAGAGCAAGCGGAACAACAGCTTATCAGGCATTGGCAGCAGAAGTCATGAAGAGGGCATCGGTATCATGAGTGGTCAATCATCACGTAAAACCTCTGCACGTCCCAAGCTTGGTCGTGGGCTGGCTGCTCTGCTTGGTGATGCTGCTTCTGTAGAGGAACCTGCATCTTCCTCCAGTAAAACTGCCGGCAAGGCTACGCCTACAGCAAGCTCATTACCAGTTGAGGTTCTTGCTCCGGGGCCTTTTCAGCCACGCCAGGATATGGAACCAGAAGCCTTACAGGAGCTTGCTGAATCTATTCGGGAGCGGGGCATACTTCAGCCTATTCTGGTGCGGCCAGATCCTCATAAAACTGGGCATTACCAGATTATTGCAGGGGAACGTCGTTGGCGTGCTGCGCAGTTGGCGCAGTGCCATGAAGTGCCAGTGCATGTCCGGGATCTGTCTGAAGCAGATGCCATGGCAGCCGCTCTGGTTGAAAACCTTCAGCGTGCAGATCTGAACCCAGTTGAAGAGGCTGAAGGTTTTAGTCGGCTAATGGAAGAATATAGCCTGACCCAAGAGGAATTGGCCAAAGCTATAGGCAAATCTCGCCCGCATGTTGCCAATACGCTGCGTTTGTTACGTTTGCCTGATGTTGTGCGGCAGGAACTTAAAAAGGGAACCCTTTCTGGGGGACATGCGCGTGCGTTGCTGGTGCACCCTGATCCCATACAGGCCGCCGCAGAGGTTATCTCTAAAGGATTATCTGTCCGGCAAACGGAAGCTTTGGTTCAGAAAGCTCTTGAGCAGGCAAAAAATACAAAAGTTGAACCCAAAGAACCTAAAGTTATGAAGGATCCCGAAATTTCCGCATTGGAAAGAGATTTGGGAACGCGCTTAGGGCTTAAGGTTCAAGTCCATTTTGATGGACGCAAAGGGGGCTCCTTACAAATTCATTACAAAAGCCTGGATCAGCTTGATGCCGTGCTAGCTATGTTAAAAACCTAAATTTCAGACTTGTCTTAATGATTTAGAGGTGGTAAAAACTGCCTCAATTCAGCAGTTATATGCTGTAAGGGCGCATAGCTCAGTTGGTAGAGCAGCTGACTCTTAATCAGCGGGTCCAAGGTTCGAGCCCTTGTGCGCCCACCAAATTTTTCTTAAATTTTTGGTGGTATTTTGGTGGCTGGCTAGTAAGGCAGAGGCTTTTTCTTGCCTTTGGGTTTTACGGACAAAAGCCGCACCAGCTTTCGCTTATCCTTTGCTACTTTCTAGTGTTTGCGTATTTTTTTTGCTGCAATTTTGCAGGTGCAAAAATATGCCTATGGTATGGTTTAAATGGCATACGGAACCAAAGCCCCTAAACACATCTTCTAATTGGTAATCAGCTCTGTTTGGGCACCAGTTGGAAGAAGGGCCGTGTATTATGATAACCGTACATCATCTGGATAACTCCCGTTCACAGCGAATTCTGTGGCTGCTGGAAGAACTGAAACTTCCTTATGACATCCAGTTTTACAAACGCGACCCTAAAACTATGATGGCTCCAAAGTCTCTGCGGGCTATTCATCCGTTGAGCAAGGCTCCCATCATAACGGATACAGATGGAAATGTGACGCTGGCAGAAAGCGGAGCAATCATCGAATATCTCATCAATAAATATGGCAATGGCCGACTGGCACCAGCGCGCGAGACACCTGAATATATTCGTTTTCTATACTGGCTTCATTACGCAGAAGGGTCTGCTATGCCGCCACTATTGCTGAAGCTGATATTCGGTATGCTGCCCAAGCAGGCTCCTTTGCCCATCCGCCCTTTTGCTTTCCTGATTGCAAAAGGGGTGCAATCAAAGTTGATAAATCCACAGCTAAAATTGCATATGGATTATTGGGAACACAGTCTCTCTGAAAATGAATGGTTTGCCGGAAATGATTTTACCGCAGCGAACATTCAGATGAGTTTTCCTCTTGAAGCAGCCGCTGCTGCACGTGCTGGGGCAATAAAGAATCGGCCTCATGTGGCGGCATTTCTGCATCGTATTCATAATCGTTCTGCCTATCAGCGTGCCCTTCATCGTGGCGGGGCATATGCTTACGCCAACGAAGGCAGCAAGGCGGCACCGTAGTAATACGGAAGGGAAATTACGCCTCATGCAGTTTTGGTGGGTGAAACATACTTTCCAACGCTTCCGGCCAAATTCGCCAGGAAGGTGTGGTGAGCCATCCTGCGGCTATTAGCCCTCAGCTTGGCGTATGGGGCAAGATTTTCTGGCAATGACGCAAGGGGCTGGCAATGATGATGGTGCGTTATGCACCTTAAACGATGCCATAGCTCAAACTATTCAAGTAGATGTGGCGTTGAGCCAGACAGAACGCCAAGCCTAAATATCAAGCTAGACGCGGGTAAGGTAAATTCAGAAGCAGTGTAGAAGCAATAGTGACAGGGGCCGAGCATATAGACAGCCACAACGGCTGTCTAATATCGATCATCTGTTTGACTGCGGATATATCACTTTTAGTGATGAAGGGACTGTGCTGGTTGCAGCTCAAGTAAACAAAAATTAGCTTGTACTATTAGGCTGCCAAGAGGGGCTGAAAGTGAAAGGCCGCCAGTTCACGAAGCAGCAGAAAACATATTTAGATTATCACAGGATAACGAAATCATTCCGCTCTAGATGGCGCTAGGATTCAGTTAAAAAGGAAATAATCATCATCTAAGTGAGACTTGGTCAGAATATTCTGATAGAAAGAACAGTCCTTTTTTACCAAATGTATAGAGAAACATGAGCAGTCCAGACCATAATCAGATGTCCCAAGATCCTTTTTCTCGTGAAGCAACACGGCTGCGGAAAAGCTTTTTTGAGATGAATCTTTATGAAGGATTCGAACTTCTGATCATGCTGGTTCTCACGGGCCTGATCATGGTCATTACAACTATTGCAACATGGCATCTGACCAAAGAGGTTTGGTATCTGGTGATGTCATCGCAAATAGATGCTTCAAATATGCCCGCTTTTCAGGAAGTGTTTGGCAATATTTTTACGGTGATTATTGCTCTGGAGTTTAAAAGCTCGCTGCGTATCAGTCTGTCGCATAGTCGGGATGTTGTGCGTGTGCGTACAATTGTGCTCATTGCGCTTCTGGCTGTTTCTCGCAAGTTTATCATTCTGGATTTGCACGAAGTAAGGCCTGCTGAAATGCTGGCATTTTCGGCTGCAGTCTTGGCTTTGGGTGTTGTTTACTGGCTGATTCGCGAGCAGGATATTCGTGTGGCAACAGGTAAGGGTGAACTGATCGCACAGACACCTGTTCCCCCTGTAAAAACAGATGAATGATAGCCACATTATTATAATGTTGTATTTTGCTTTTCAGGAACATCATAACAGTGCAGCAGGGTGAGCTTTTCTCGCAGGAGCAAACACTTCCTGCGGTGCCAGATACCCTGTGGGCGCGGCTTGCAAGGTCATCTTTTCGGAGCAGGTTTCATTTAAACTGTCAGGATATGACATATCTGACAGGAAAAGGTTTACCTGTGGTTGCTGAGCATGGGCGAGATTTTATTACTCGGCGTCTTGCTCCTGCAAATCCCAAAAAAGATGGCAAGCAAACCCCATGGAAAGGGCATCCTGTTTTTGTGGCACAACACGCTACGGGAACATGTTGTAGATCATGCTTGGAAAAATGGCATGGTTTTATAAAATACCAGCCTCTTTCTCCAATGCAGCAGACTTATGTGCTGGCTGTTATTATGGGTTGGTTGGAACGTGAATTAGAACGCGAAAATAAAAAAGGCAGCCTCTAATCAGGCTGCCTTTTTACAATCAGGCCGTTGTTTTTTTGTCCATTAGCAGCGTGGTAACGGCCTGCTTAAAAGGCGTAAACCTGTCTGCCAGACGGATGCAGGCTTGCCTAATGGGTTTAAATGGCAGCGCATCATGCGTGTAAAGTGAGGCAATGCCGTTTGTGCCTGCAAATAACAAAGCAGTTGCACGTCTGTGTTGCCGTTCATACTGCCGCAAAGCATGTGCGCTTCCGGCATCAGCCTGAGTGTTAAAGGCTATGCGAATACATTGGGCAAGTGTTTCCTGCCCCTTCAACCCCAGGTTGAAGCCGTGTGCTGTAATGGGATGCATCCCTACAGCCGCATCACCAACCAAAGCTAAACGTCGTCCTACGAAACGATGCGCATACACTCCTTTAAGCGGATAAGCATGACGTGTGCTTACAAGGCGCATTTGGCCTAGTCTGGCCCTAACGCGTTGGGTAATTTCCGCATTGAATTCATCACGCGGTGTTGCAAGCAGGCGCTGTATTTCGTTTGCTGGCAGCGTGAGAACTAAAGAGGACGCCATACCGTTTACTGGCAGCAAGGCTATCGTCTGTCCTTCATCAAACCATTGTAGCGCGATGTTATGATGAGGAGATTCATGCGCCATGCGGCAAACCAGCATGGATTTGTGGAAATCATGCACAATCGCGCCAATACCTGCGCGCCTGCGTGTGAGGGAAAAGCGACCATCAGCCCCAACAACAAGACGTGTCTTAATCTGTCCGCCCGAATGGTGGACGGCTGCATAATCTTGGCCTTGTCGTACTGTTTCTACGCTGGTGTGAGGCTGTAGGTGAACGCGCTCTTTTTCGCTTGCAGCGGCAAATAGGGCGCGCCGAATGTGGTTGTTGGAAACCAGCCAGCCAAGAGCTTCCTCTCCACGTCCGTTTGTATCAAATGTAAGCGGGTGGCGGAAATTTCCTGTTTCAACATGAGCTTCACGCAAAGGGCAGATAACGCTTTGCGGGATATGGTCCCATGCTTCGCATTCTTTAAGAATACGCATGGAATAATGCGTAAGGGCTATTTCCCGCCCATCAAAAGGAGGTTCTTCCCATACAGGTAGCGCAGAACGTTCTAGCACGGTTACAGAAAGGCCCGCCTTTTCTAATGAAAGGGCTGTTGCCAACCCAACGGGGCCACCACCAATAACAACGGCATCTGTTATATGTGTCATGGTGTTTTTCCATCAGCTGCAAAACTTACCGGCTCGCCCTGCCACGTAGCGGTGAACTGAACCGGATCTGGGCGTTTGGGTGCAGGAAGCGGCGCGTCTGGCGTGCCGATAAATAAAAAGCCTGCCAACTTATGGGGTGCGGGAAAGCCGAGTTCTTCTGCAAGAACCGGATCATTCACCACATCACCAGAAACCCAAATAGCACCAAACCCTAATGTGTGTAGTGCATTGAGAATATTCATGGCACCTGCGGCTACAGTCATTTCCTGTTCCCATAAAGGAATTTTATGTTCTGGTCGCAAGTGCATACCTAGAACGAGTGTCATGGGAATTGTGGAAAATCTGTTAAAGCGCTTTTCTTTTTTAAACTCAGGCGCTTCTGGATCAAGACGAACCATACTGGCAACAATACGTTTGGCTAGCAGCGGTCGCGCATCATCTTTTACAATAACATAACGCCATGGACGCAGCTTTCCATGATCTGGAGCCCGCATAGCAGCCGCCAAAACCTCTGCCATTTGCGCCTCAGATGGTGCCGGAGCCTTAAGGTGATCCGTAGAGGCACGAGATAAAAGCATGTCCATGGGTGTCATAAGGATATGTCCGTCTGGCTAAGAAACAAAAAATCAGGCCGGGAAGGCTGGCAATGCTTTTCCGCCCAGAAGATGGATATGAAAGTGAGGAACCTCTTGGCCACTATGCAGGCCCGCATTCGTAATCAGCCTATAGCCATTTTCTTCCAACCCAAGATCAAGCGCAATCTGGCCCGCAGCGCGCATAACACCTGCAATTTCTTCTGCTGGTGCAGTCTGGCTGAAATCCATAAAGGAAACATAAGGATTTTTGGGAATAATCAAAACATGAACAGGAGCTTTGGGCATGATATCATAAAATGCCAGAACCCATTCGTTTTCAAAAATGGCTTTGCAAGGAATTTCGCCGCGAAGGATTTTTGAAAAAACGTTTTGCGGGTCATATGGCCCTCTACCTGTTACAGCCATTTCTGATTATTCCTTTACAGATTTTGTTGTTTTGGAACGGGCAGCTTTTTCGGCAATGCCGCTTGTGCCTTCACGGCGCTGCAGTTCGGCCCAAACCTGATCTGGAGTAATGCCAGCGTCTACCCACAAAACAATAAGGTGGTAGAGTACATCAGCACTTTCACCAATCATAAGGTCTTTACGGCCAGCTACGGCTTCAATCAAACACTCTACAGCTTCTTCCCCAAATTTCTGGGCAATCTTGTAAGTGCCTCGGGAAAGTAGGCGCGCTGAATGGCTTACAGAAGGGTCTGTGCCCTTACGGCTTTGCACAACATCGTAAAGGCGGTTCAGAACGGAAATATCTGCTTCTGAAATTTCAGGAAGAGATAGAGATTCTTTGTTTTTTTTAGATTTTGTATCTGTTTTTGCTTCTGCTTTGGATGGTGCTTTTTTTGTCATGATACGGATTAACCTGCAAAAGGGGCGGGGGAAGGGCGAACCGGCAAGCCTGCTTCTGACAATGCCGCTTTAACCTGAGGAATGGTGAACTGGCCAAAATGGAAAACACTTGCTGCCAGAAGGCCTGTGGCACCAGCCCTGGCACCTTCTACAAAGTGTTCCAGCTTGCCCACGCCGCCAGATGCAACAATGGGAAGCCTTACGGCCTGCGTTGCTGCTTTAAGAAGTTCCAGATCAAACCCTGTTCCTGTGCCATCCCGATCCATGGATGTGAGAAGGATTTCTCCGGCACCACGTTCTGCAACCTCACGGCACCAATCTATGGCATCTATCCCGGTAGGGGTGCGGCCACCGTGGGTAAACACTTCCCATTTTCCTGGTGCAGTCTGGCGTGCATCTATGGCAACCACAACGCATTGGCTGCCAAATTTGTTGCCTGCTTCATTTACCAGTTCAGGGCGGTTAACTGCTGCGGAATTCATGGCACATTTGTCTGCGCCTGCCAGCAGAAGGCGGCGCATATCGTCCGTTGTACGCACACCCCCTCCGACTGTGAGGGGAAGAAAGATTTTCTCGGCTGTTTTGCTAACAACTTCCAAAATTGTATCACGGTTTTCATGGCTGGCTGTGATGTCCAGAAAAGTCAGTTCATCAGCCCCGGCTGCATCGTAAACAGCGGCTTGTTCAACCGGGTCGCCCGCATCGCGCAGAGAAACAAAGTTAACGCCTTTGACCACTCTGCCGTTTTTAACATCCAGGCAAGGAATAACACGTAGTTTCAGCATCAGCTTAATACCTTTAGAGCTTCAGCTGGGGTTACGCGCCCATCATACAATGCGCGGCCCACAATTACGCCTTCAATACCCGGAGCGTCCTGCGTGGCTTCCCGCAGGGCAATCAGATGCTCAATGCTGCCAACGCCACCGCTGGCGATAATCGGAATAGAAACCGTATTGGCCAATGTAATGGTTTGTTCCACATCCAGCCCTTCTAGCATGCCATCACGGCTGATTTCCGTGAAGATGATGGATGCAACACCAGCTTCCTGCATACGTAGGGCCAGTTCGGTGGCTTGCATGTCAGAAACTTCGGCCCAGCCTTCGGTTGCAACGCGGCCGGATCTGGCATCAATGCCCGCAACAATGCGACCCGGGAAAGCGCGGCAGGCTTCACGCACAAGAGAGGGGTTTTTTACGGCAACAGATCCCAAAATAACGCGGCTGATTCCGGCCTCCAGCCATGCTTCAATGGCCTTCATGTCACGCAGGCCGCCCCCAAGCTGGACGGGAATATCTGTTGATTCCACAATGGAGCGTACAGCCTCTGCATTTTCAGACTGTCCGGCAAAAGCCCCGTTCAGATCCACAACATGTAGCCATTTAAAACCTGCAGCTTCCCACGCCAGCGCCTGAGCGCCAGGGTTATCTGAATACACGGTGGCATCATCCATTTCCCCGCGGCGTAAGCGTACGCAGGCCCCATCCTTAAGATCAATGGCAGGGTAAAGGGTAAGAGGATGCGTGGAGGAGGATGCTGTCATTGTTTCAGGCCGCGTTTGCTGAAAGGAAGAGGAAAGGGGAAGAGGATCTGTATCCAATGATTTAGTGAAGTACAGACCGCGCAGGTAAGTGTCGCCCAAACGGGTATAGAGGGGGTGTGTGCCCCAATGCAGGAAACCAGCCTTACGGAAAAGGGCAATGGCGCCATCCTGTGTTTCAGGCACTTCGGTATTCATAATCCGAAAGCCCATGCTGCGGGCTGCATTTTCTACTTCGTGCAATAAGGCTGTGCCTAGGCCCTGACGTTGCGCATATGGTGCAATAAACAAATGCGCCAGAGTAACGCACATGGCTTGCAGCTCATTATTACGTGCGCTGCGTACAAGCTGTGCACATCCTACAATCACACCGTTATGCCGGATAACAAACAACATGCGTTCAGGCACTAGCAACAGGCCTTTGAAGTAGCGCTCCAGTACCTGCCGCCCTTGTGGCTGGAGCCAGCCAAAACCGCCACCATCCAGAATGGAAGCATCTACGGCTTCACATAAGGCCTGAAGGTCATCTTCTTCTAGGTTAAGAATGCGTTGAACGCGTTTATTCCGGGTCATTATACGGAAGCTTTCGGATTCCACCTTAAAAAATTGGCGAGAATCTTGAGGCCAACAGTCTGGCTTTTTTCAACATGGAACTGTGTGCCAGCAACATTTCCCTTACACACTATAGCAGGCACGCTGCCGTCATAATCTGTAGTGGCAAGTAAAACATCTGCCGCAGTGTTTTGCAGCGCATAGGAATGCACAAAGTATCCATGCGGTGCATCACCCAACCCTTGGGTGAGGGGGTGCTGCGTGTGAAGCTCCAACTCGTTCCAGCCCATTTGGGGAAGGCGGAGGCCCGTGGCTTCCATCTGGGTGATTTCTCCCGGAATCCACCCAAATCCTTCTGTTACCCCATGTTCCCGCCCGCGTTCCGCCATAAGCTGCATACCAACACAAATGCCTAAAAAGGGTGTGCCGTTGGCTGTGGCATTTAGAATGGAATCTTTTAAGCCGGGAATGGCTTCTAACCCACGAGCGCAATCTGCAAACGCGCCTTGTCCGGGCAGAATAATACGGTCTGCTTGCCGGACAGCAGCGGGTTCGTTGGTGATAACAACATTAGCTGTAATACCTGAAAGCTCAGCAGCCCGCAGGGCAGCACGGGCAGCGGACGCCAGATTGCCGCCTTCATAATCAACAACGGCGATAGAAAGAGGCTGGGTCATGGAACCCTCTTGTTGCTGGTGATCCTACCTGAATCCTGCTGACCATATAAGGCGCAGCCCAGACAGGTTTGCGTTCTTCTCGGTTGTGCCCAGCGCTGCAAAACAGATATGTCGGGCAGGGCTGGGTTATTAACCCGTATAAAAAATTATAGCACGCCTTTGGTGGAAGGAATGCTGCCTTGCGCCCGTGGGTCTGGCTCCACAGCCATGCGCAGTGCCCGTGCAAGTGCCTTGAACGCGGCTTCAGCAATATGGTGGCAATTTTTGCCGGCTTTTTCTGTTAGATGCAGCGTAAGCATGGCGGACATGGCAAAGGCCCGGAAAAATTCCTCTACCAGTTCGGTGTCCAGATCCCCAATGCGATCACGGGTAAACGTGGCATCAAATGCCAGAAACGGCCGGCCAGAAAGATCAACCACGGCTTCGCACAAAGCTTCATCCAGCGGCACAAGGGCATGCCCGAAACGGCGCACGCCACGTTTATCCCCCAAAGCCTGTTTTAAGGCCATACCAAGGGCAATGCCTGTATCTTCAACACTATGATGACCATCAATATAGAGGTCACCCTTCACGGTTACTTTCAGATCAAACAGGGCGTGCTTGGCTAATGCCGTAAGCATGTGATCGAAAAAACCGAGTCCGGTTTGAATATCGGCCTGCCCGGATCCATCCAGATCAAGGGTAATGGCGATATCGGTTTCGCTTGTAACGCGATGGATGGTGGCTTGACGCGATGCTTTCATAATGTTGGCGAGTATAGCCCAAGATGGGGCATAACGCCATTAGGGGAGCGGTGGGCAGAAATCCTCTTTTATGGCTTAGGTTTCGGGCACATTGTGTTTCAGGTCATCCAGCCAGAGGTGGGCATTGCCATCGGAGGGGGCGCGCCAGTCCCCACGAGGGGAAAGGCTGCCGCCGGGCATAATTTTAGGGCCATTTGGCATGGCAGAGCGTTTGAACTGGCTTGTCGCAAAAAAGCGCCTCACAAATATTTCCAGCCAGTGGCGAATGGTGGGCAAATCATAGCTTTTTTGCTCTGATGCCGGAAAACCCGGTGGCCATTGGCCTGTTGAGGTATCCTGCCAAGCCTGTTCAGCCAGAAAGGCCACGCGTGATGGGCTAAAGCCATAGCGCAGAATATAAAACAGAGTGAAATCATGCAGGGCGTAAGGGCCTATGATGCTTTCCGTACTTTGGGGGCCATTTTCACCCACAGGAATAAGTTCGGGAGAAATTTCTGTAGCCAGAACGTCTGTCAGCACTTTGCCAACACTGGGCGCAAAATGGCCCGAAGCAATGCACCAGCGAATAAGATGCTGGATAAGTGTTTTAGGCAAACCAGCATTCACATTGTAATGCGCCATTTGGTCGCCCACTCCATAGGAGCACCACCCTAACGCCAGTTCGGAAAGATCTCCTGTGCCAATAACAATACCATGATGTTGGTTAGCCAGCCGGAACAGGAAATCCGTGCGTAGGCCAGCCTGAACATTTTCAAATGTAATGTCATGCACAGGCTGCCCATCTGCATAAGGGTGCTGAATGGTGCGTAGCATCAGCTCCGCAGCAGGGCGGATATCCAGCGTTTCATGCGTGATATTTAGCTGGATCATTAACGCGTTGGCGCTGGCAAGGGTTTTATCCGTTGTGCCAAAGCCAGGCATTGTATAGCCTCGTACAGCACTGCGTGGCCAACCCAGCTCATCTGCAGCACGCACAGCTACCAATAGGGCGTGCGTAGAATCCAGCCCACCGGAAATACCGATAACCATGGCTTTAACGCCACTTGTTTTAAGGCGCTGCTTGAGAGCGGATACCTGAATGGTAAAGGCCTCAAAGCAATCCTGCGCCAAGCGTTCTGGGGCGGCGGGCACAAAAGGAAAGCGGGAAAGGGGGCGTTTGAGGCCAAGATTTGCGGAGGGAGGCGTTAAGGGAAAGCGAATGTGCCGCCATGTATCTGTATTTGTTTGGCGCGCTGCATCAGCAAAGCTTCCCATACGCAGGCGTTCTTGCCGCAAAAGCGTAAGATCTACATCGGCAATCACGGTGGTTGCGCCGGAGGGAAAGCGCGCACTGTCTGCCAGCAAGTTACCGTTTTCAAAAATAGCGGTTTGGCCATCCCAAGCCAGATCTGTGGTGGATTCACCTTCTCCGGCTGCGGCATAAAGGTAAGCTGCAACATTACGGGCAGAAAGCGATTGGCACAGCATGTTCCGAGTTTCTGCCTTGCCAACTGTAATGTCGCTTGCTGAAAGGTTGGCAATAATTGTGGCGCCAGCCAGTGCAGCATGTGCTGAAGGTGGGATAGGCACCCACATATCCTCACAAATTTCTACACTCAGGCAGAATGAGGGCACATCCTCTGCTTCAAACAGGAGATCCACCCCAAATGGCACGGTATGACCATTGATCTCTATTGTCTGCCCGCGAATATTTGCGCCGGGGCGAAAATGCCGTGCCTCGTAAAATTCTCGGTAATTGGGGATATAGCTTTTGGGAACCACACCCAGAATTTTGCCAGAATGAATTACGATGGCGCAGTTATAAAGTGCGTTCTTCCATAATAGCGGTGCGCCTACGACCAGCACAGGGCACAACGCGGCAGAAGCCTGCGCCAAGGAAAGAAGAGTTTTTCTGGTTTCTGCCAGAAGCGCTTCCTGTTGTAGAAGATCTTCCAGTGTGTATCCACATAGCCCAAGTTCAGGAAACACACTCAAAACGGCACCATCTGCCGCACATGCTGAAGCAGATTCTAGAATACGCTGCGCGTTTATCGCTGGGTTTGCCAGCGCTACGGGTAAGGTGCAGGCGGCTACACGGGCAAATCCCTGATGATAAAGGGATCGGAACATGGAAGCAGACACGGTTTTCCTTCCTTGCGGCGCAAAAGCGTTTGAGCATCAGTATCAGCACAGGCTGAAAAGCACCAACAGGCCTTTCCAACACAAGTAGGAAAGGGTGAGAGAAAGAAAATGCAAATTCAGGCATTTTTTTCATTTTCCCTCTTGCCTATCTGAATGATCATCCGTAAAAGGAGGCCATCCAATGCGGGCGTAGCTCAGGGGTAGAGCACAACCTTGCCAAGGTTGGGGTCGTGGGTTCGAATCCCATCGCCCGCTCCAGATTTTCCCAAGAAAATCAGAGCGGTTTACAGAATTCCAGAAATGGAGTTCTGTTTTTTTTGTGCGCTTTTCACAGCGCCAAAATACCAAGCCGCACAAACAGTATGCCTGTTTGCGGGCTTAGAGCCCTTTTGGAAATTCGCTATGATAGGTTTTCAAGAGGTTTTGAGCGTGATTCAAAGGCAGGATGTGGACGCCAGCACAACGAGGCCGCATGGCCGGAATTACACGCAAGACGAAACGCTATCCGTCTGATCTGACAGATGAGGAATGGGAGCGCATAGCGCCTCTGATGCCCCCTGCGAACCGGCGTGGTCGGAAACGGACAACCGATTTCCGTGAGATCATCAATGCTCTGCGCTATCTCGTGCGCTCAGGCTGCGGTTGGGAGATGCTTCCGGTTCATTTTGGCCCATGGCAAACGGTTTACTGGTGGTTCCGCAGGCTGATGCGCCGTTTCCTGTTCCAGACCATTCATGATGTCTGTCTGATGCTCGACGCGGAAATCTCACGGAAGGGTTGTACATCGGGTTAGATTATGAAAAAGTCTGTTTTGCACAAAAGAAATTTTCGTAAGCTATAAGAAAACCCGATGCAGACAGAGTGTAGCGCAGGCGCGTATGAATTTCCAGCCTCCTATGGACGGCGTGTTGTAGCCCGTTTTGACGGGGGTCGCATGAGTTCGGATGGCGGTGTCATCCTGGTAAAGCAGGTCGATGATAGTCTGGGGTTCAGTCGCCGTTTTGCTGCCTGTTTTCGCGATGAGCGGCATCCTGCCTTTGTGGAATACCGGGTTGAAGACCTTGTCCGTCAGCGGATCATGGGCCTGGCACTGGGCTATGAAGATCTCAATGATCACGATGCCCTGCGGCATGACCTGATCTTTGGTCTGGCCTCGGGCCGTCTGTCAGGAGGCCGGGCAAACTGCGCAGCATTGGCTGGCAAATCCACGCTGAACCGGTTGGAGCGCAGTGGGCAGCAGGCAGATCGTTACTGCCGCATCATTGCTGATCATGAGGCCCTGGCTACCCTGTTCGTGATGCTTTTCATGGACCAGCATGAGCGCGCACCCGCCCGGATCGTTCTGGATGTGGATGCCACCGATGACCGTATCCATGGCCATCAGGAAGGCCGGGCCTTTCATGGATATTACGGCCATAACTGCTATCTGCCGTTATACATCTTCTGCGGGGACCATCTCCTTAGCGCTACCCTGCGCACGGCAGACAGGGACCCGGGGAAGGAAGCACTGGCAGACATCCGCCGGATCGTGGAGCAGATCAGGAGCCGCTGGCCCCGGGTGCGTATCCTGGTGCGTGGGGACAGCGGTTTCGCCCGGGACAGTCTGATGACATGGTGCGAAGACAACCACGTTGACTTCCTGTTTGGGCTTGCAGGCAACACCCGCCTGTATGACCGGATTGCCTCTTTGTCCGCTGAGGTTCGTGACGAAGCCGCCACGACAGGCAAAGCGGCGCGCGGCTTTGCCTCCTTTGACTGGATCACAAAGGACAGCTGGACGCGCCGCAGGCGGGTCGTGGCCAAGGCCGAATGGCGCCATGGCAACCGCTATCATCGCTTTATTGTCACCACGCTACCGCAGGGAATGTCCGACCCCCGCCATCTCTACGAACAGATTTACTGCGCACGCGGGGATATGGAAAACCGCATCAAGGAATGCCAGATGGATCTGTTCTCAGACAGGACCTCGTCCCACACCATCCGGGCCAACCAGCTCCGGCTGTGGTTCTCGGCCGCTGCCTATGTCCTGCTGACCGCTCTGCAAAGACTGGCCCTTGGCCAGACCAGCCTGGAGACGGCGACCTGTGGCACCATACGCGCACGACTGCTCAAAATCGCGACACGTGTAACGCTCAGCGTCCGTCGGATTGTCCTGTCCATGCCGGACATGTTCCCCTGTCAGCATGAATTCGCCCTCGCTCATGCACGATTGCGAAGGCTCCGGCAGGCCATCTGAAGAAACAGACAGTGCACAGACCACATAGCTTCCACCAACACTGCCTTCTCAGGCCGTGACACCCTCACTGCGTTCAGAACCCGCCGCCAGAAGCAGAATATCGTCAATATTCCAGATCGGGCTCCTGTGGGATGACTGAACTCTACAAAATGACCTGAAATTGCCTCAAGTGTGAGAAATCCGCGTCGATCGTGAAGCGGCAGGACGCGAAACCAGTCCATCGGGTGGTGTCATTGATAGCCAGAGTATCAAGGCACCCCACGCAAAGACACGTGGTTATGACGCAGGCAAGAAGATCGTCGGTCGGAAACGTCACATCGCAGTTGATACGGATGGCCGCCTTCTCCTGGTCCAGCTGACAACAGCCGATATTTCGGACAGTGCAGGAGGACAGATGATCCTTGATGCCATTCGCAAACGCTGGCCTTGGGTGAAGCACCTGTTTGCCGATGGAGCCTATGACCGCCTCCAGTTGATGGATAAGGCCACTTTTCTCGACTTCACAGTCGAGATCATCCGGCGGTCAGAGACAGCAAAAAGGGTTTGAAATCCTGCCGCGTCGGTGGGTTGTGGAACGGACCTTCGGTTGGATGATCCGCTGGCGTCGCCTTGTGAAGGACTACGAACAGCGGATCGACGTCGCAGAGGCCATGATCCACATCGCCATGGGAAGCCTCATGCTACGCCGAAACGCTCATCCGTGAATTTCCAAAAGGGCTCTTAGCGTTTTGATCCGTAATTTTTAGCTTGTTGTGACCTCACGCTGCTTGGCGCTTTTTTGCACCAGTCTGATCCACGGGTGACGTGCTTCTACTAATGAGACGACGCGCTGTTTATGCGCCATCTTTTCCGTTACATTATTGGTCATAGATGTTTGGTGTACGCGATATTCAGCCAGCACTTCCGGCACATGGGTGCCCCGCAAACCATATTCGGCCATGGTACACCAGAGATCATAATCCTCCCACCCCATTGCATCCCGCCTTACATAGTAACCACCAGCGGCAGCCCATGCCCATTTGGCTACCAGAGCCATGGCATCAATATAATTTCCCGCGACCAGTTGCATGGGGCGGAAAGGTTCTTGGCCTAACGTTGGGTGTTGGGCAGGATCTCCAAATTGCTGAATAATTGGGTAGGCGTAAGCTGTTAATTCATCTGTGGCGCTTACAAGTGTTTCACATGCATGTGGCAAAAGCCGATTATCTGCATCTAAGGGCAAAAAGAATGGGGTTTCAGCGTAGGTAACACCACAGTTACGTGCGCCGCCCAACCCCGCATTGGTATTGGTTTGAAGCAGAACGAGGCGATTAAAGCGCGCTGTCTGTTTTTCCATCCAGCTTTTGATCAGGTTGATTGATCCATCTGTAGAACCATCGTCAACAACAACTAAATCAAGGATTGGGAGGGTTTGCAGTCGAACGGATTCTAGTGCCTCAAGAATAAAGCTTTCGTAGTTATAAGATGTAATAATAACGGTAACGTTTGCTTCTTGCAGAGCATCATGCACGAACAGTACGCTGCAATCTGGAATATCTGGTAGATTGCGCGCCATGTAATTTCCGCGTGCAATCTGTATTTCAGCAGTTTGGGCTGCCTGCTTTTCTCCCTTCAAGCTTTCCATAATGGTGCCTAGGAGAATGGCTTGGCGTTGTGGGCCGAAGTGCCACAGGGCAGCATGATACGCATTTCGCGCCATACTGCGGCGCAAATCTGGGTTTTCAATAAGCGTGCGTAGTGCGGTTTCCCACTCTTCCGGTGTTGTAGCGAACAAACCGGTGCTGCCATTTTCAACACATTGGCGAAAGGGGGCTGTTGGTGAAACAACTGATGGCACACCAGCTAAAGCGGCTTCAAAGAATTTTAATTCACTTTTGGCGTTACAGAATGGATTCTGTGTTTCCAGTGGCGCAATTGAAATATCAAAACGGGCTAGTTCAGAAGGAAGAGCAGGTAAGGTGCACATATCTCGCCATTCTATCTGATCACGCACGGGTGCGAATTCAGGAAACTCGTTCATGAGCAGAACGGGGCGATGGTTTCCTGTTTCACGAAACAGTACAAGCCGAAGGTTGGGTTTTTCCTGTAACAAGCGTGCAAGAACACCGCTTACCTGAGCAAAGTCTTTCTGGTGCGTGCGGGAGCCTGTTGCGTAGCCAATACGAATAATCTGTTCAGCAGGGTTAAGCTGACGCATACGATACGCTTTGCGGCTTAGGGCCAAGCATGCTGCATTATAGGTATTAGGTACAGTATAAGTAACGGGCTGATAAACCCGCATGGCATCTGCTAAGGCGTCTGTTGGGGCAAAGCCAATATCTGTGCGCAAAAGGGTGCGCTGCATATCTGTAAAAACAGTTTCTATCCGTTCTTCCGTGGCGCCAATACTGCGTATG
Organism: Acetobacter ascendens; assembly: GCF_001766235.1. Taxonomy (NCBI): domain Bacteria; kingdom Pseudomonadati; phylum Pseudomonadota; class Alphaproteobacteria; order Acetobacterales; family Acetobacteraceae; genus Acetobacter; species Acetobacter ascendens. Next base: position 2,460,038 of record NZ_CP015164.1, on the reverse strand, counting down.
CCATCAATAATATCCATACGCGCAAGGCTAGGAATAAACGTGAGATCATCTGTATCAAAAATAACAGGTATGTTTTGTTCCCGTGCCAGCCGCAGCATAATGTCTACATGGCCGCTGAATTCAACACGCCATAGAACCATCACATCAGCCCAATTGATATCATCGGGGCCAACGTCTGCGCAGCTCTTCCATTGTGCGGGAAAGCCCGCAAGAGAGCAGGCAGCGGCATTGCGGATACAGCGGTAATTTACGCCGGGGGAGTCGGGCTCACCTGCAACAAAAAGAACATTGAATTCAGAAGACCGTAAAGGTTGTTCAAGGGCAGGAATTGCAGCAGATTCTGGAACATCAGGAAAAGTAAGCGGTGTAACGGAGTTGTGCTCCAGCAAGACTGGTGGCGGAGCCGGAGGGGCCTGCGGAGGGGATTCTAGTTGTGGGGGGTGAGGCAGATCTGGAACGTAGGGAACAGTCACCCCTTTTACTAATGCACGTGCAATAGAACGAATAACGCCCGAAGGGGTTGAAAGATACGTTTTAAGCGCATCTTGCGCTTCAGTCCGATCAAGAACCTCCTGCGCAAACCGGCTCCATAGATCATGAATGTGCTGGGAGTAAGCAGAGTACGTTTGTTTTAAGGATTCTATATATGTACTTAGGCCAATTATGTAGTTGTTAAGAGTATCCGTTTGTTGCTGAGAATAAATTTCTCTCTGTTTTACTGTGCTGATAAAGCCAGTTAAGCGTTCTGTAAGCTCTTGTTTTTCTTTAATAAGAGCTTGTTCGTTTTCCCGAGTTTGTTGAAGAGCTTTTTGAAGTGAGTCGATTTTCTGTGCGCTTTGGTCGCTCTCATGATGCGTCAGCATTTGTTGTGAGAAAACATGACTGCGCGTTTGTACCAGGTCCTGTTTGAGTGTATTTATCTGGGTATGGGCAGCCGTTAGAAGTGCTTTGTTGAACCAGAAGTCTCCAGCAAAAGCGAAGCGTTCACGTAGCAAGCACTTGGTGGTTTTTTCCGTATCCGAAAGGCGGGAATCCGGTGTGAGCAGGGGAAACAGGCTGGCAATCTCTGTCGTTGCCAGAATTCCCAATCCTTTTCCTTGTGGAAGTGTAAAGGCAGGGAAGAGAGTGGAAAGGTGCTCCCACGATTTTGCTCGTGGCGAGTCTTTTATGCCTTCTAGAAGAAAAAGAGTACCTTCTGGGGCGGTATTTAGAAGATGCTGAATGGATTCAGTCGCCTGCCACATTTGCGCAGCTATATAAATAACTCGATTGTTATGTGTGATTGCAGGTGGCAACTCTGCCTGAAAGGTGAGTTGGAATGGTGAGGGGTGAATATTAAAGCTAAAATTCAGAGTTTCCTTAATGGAAAGGCTGCTTCCAACCAATAATAATCCACTAAAAAACGCCTCCTTAAGAATCCATGTCAGGAAGGGTATGTTTTCACATCCAGATGTACTGTTTTGTATGAGCACAACGGGCGTGAAAAGCGGAGAATCTTCCAATGATGAGAGAGATTCTGAAAGCGAAGAAGGCGGTACAGGCATGAGTCCGGCACGAGTCCAGTTATGGTGATGAAAAATAACAAACAATACTAATGTGCTATTCTATACAATTATCAGGAAAATTATAAATATTTGTCACTATAGGTTAGGCGTTTTTTGATTTCATCAAAGAGAGAAATTTCTTACAGTGCTAATGGCTGGCAATGCTATGCAATGTCGGCCGTTAGCGAGGGAATAACGCTATAATCTACTTGCGTTTCGTGCAGTATTTTGCGAAGCAGGAAAGGATAGCGTTAGATTGCCGTAGGCGGGTTGGAATTTCTGGCTAGCGCGGCAAAATGTAAAGAAAAAGGACGGATACATGCCGATTATCACGGTTGTCGGTGCGTCCGGTAATGTTCAGGTTACCGTAGACGGCGCACAGAATTCGGTCCTGTACAACCAGGCCACTGACCTGTCGAACCAGTTGAACTCAGTCATCAGCACTCTTGATGCACAGAATCTTTCTGCTGGGGACACAACCTTTAGCGATAGCAACAAGGCTGGCTATGGGGTTATTACCTCTGCAGGCTCTTACCGCGTTGCTGGTAATGTTGATTATCTGAGCATTGGTTCCGATGCCAGCACTCAGCCGGGTACGGCTCTTGATGGCTGGGTGAACGTTAATGCATATGGTGGCACAGCCTCCAGCATGACCGTTCTTGGCGGCACCAACACAGGTATTGCTTTCCGTGCAGGCGATCAGAGCGGCCAGTTCCTGGCTGGATCTGGTGACAACCTGTTCGAAGGCAACAGTCTGTCCACGGCAGGTAACTGGAACATCATGACCGGTAACGGTGATGACACAGTTAACAGTGGTGCTGGTAACAACACCATCTCTGCTGGCCAGGGCCACAACACGATCGATCTGGGTTCGGGCATGAACTATGTTCATTCCGATGGCCAGGACACCATTACAGCAACTGCTGGTCGTCAGAGCGTTACTCTGTCTGGCAGCAGCTCCACGGTTCAGTTGTCTGACAACTCCCTGGTTGTGGATGCCAATGGTAGCCAGCAGATCACGGTTGGTGGTGCTTCCACCGTTACCGGTGGTTCTCTGGATTACATCAACTTCTCCGGTGCTACAGGCACTGTTGAAGGTGGCCAGAACAGCACGATTTCCGCTGCTCATGGTAACCTGCAGACCGAAAACACCGATTCTGCACTGATCAACGTTTCCGACGATCTCACCTTTATTGGTGGCACGGGCGAAACCACCATTACGGCTGGTCACGCTACGATCTTCGGTTCCAACGGTCTGGATATCCATGTTGGTGCAAGCCTGCAGGGCTCTATCGATGGTGCTGGCGCGAACAACCTGTTCGTTGCAAATGATGGTAACGAAACGCTGGATGGTGCATCTTCTGCATTCGGGTTCCAGGCATTCGGTAACAACGCAGGCACAACAGGCACCCAGACCTTCATCGGTGGCACAGCTTCCGATACGCTGGTTGCTGGTGTAGGTAACGCCACCCTAGAAGGTGGTAGCGGTGCAGCTAACGTGTTCGGTTTCCGTAACAGCGTTGCCGGCGCAGATTACACCATTCAGGACTTTGGTAGCGCTGCTAACAACTCCGTTCTGCTGGTTGACTACGATTACACCAAAGCTTCTTTCCAGACAGACGTTCTGGATAAAGCAACACACAGCGGTAACAACACCACAATTACTCTGTCTGATCACAGCCAGATTACATTTGTGAATGTTGATACCCTGAACGAAAACCAGTTTTCTGGTCTGAAGTAAGTCTTTAGAACAGGTTTACGTTCTTGCTTAAAAGGAAAGCCGGGCCTTATGGTCCGGCTTTTCTTTTTTGAATAGGTTGTATAAAAAGGTTGTGTGGTATTCTTAAAGTATTGTGAAAGAATTAAAGCTTATGGCGTATTCTGAACTACCGTGTGACACGCCTGAAAAGCAACAATCTACCGAAGAAGCTCTTACTGCCAGTTATCGGGCCAGTATGCGTATTCAGGCTATGCGCATGGACGGCATAGCTCATGAAGCATCTTACCTTCGGCATGAACTTTCACAGTCACAACATCAGCTTAGCATCTGGCAGCATACGTTATCTTGGCGTCTTACGGCCCCGTTAAGGGTGGTCCGGCATTTAAGTAAAGGGCAGTTGCCTACCGGCCGAAAGATCTCGGATGTTTATCATAGACTACAAGAAATTTATCAGGATGAAGGTGTAGCAGGGGTAAGGTTTCGTATCTCTCACCGCTTGGCGCGTTCATCTGTTGGACGTGCTGCCGAGCGTCTATTTGAGCGTAAAGCTGCCAAGGGGAATGCAACTGTTGATAATGGCACCAAGAAAAACACAAGTATTTTAACGCATGAAGAAAAAATAAATCAGGTTTATTCTGCAAAGGTTAGTCAAGAACGCTTAAAAAATTTTACGCCTCGAATCCTTATTATTGCAGAACTATCTTTGCGCCAATGTGCCAAATATCGCGTTTGGCAGAAAGAAGAGCAGCTACGGTCTTTAGGGTGGCTTGTAGAGGTTGTTGATTGGCGAGAAACAGAAGAAGCACTTTCAGCTCTTCAAGTGTGCACTGAGGTTATTTTTTACCGTGTTCCCGCGTTTCCTGCGGTTGAAACGCTTCTTAAGGAAACAAGGCGGTTAGAGCTTTCCCCTTGGTGGGAAGTGGATGATCTTATTTTTTCTGCGGAAGATTATAAGCAGAATGGCAATCTGGCCACGTTGGATAAACAGGAGCAAGAAGAGCTTCTTTTTGGCGTTCGGCTTTTTCGTAAATGTTTGTTGTCTTGCGATAAGGCTATCGCTTCTACACGTGTGCTGGCCCAGGCAATGCAAAAAGCCGGCATTCAGCACACTGTCGTTATAGAAAACGCTCTGGATCAGCAGACTTTGGATGTGGTGGTGGCCATTCGGCAGGAAGGCGTACCTCAGCATGATACGCAGCGCGAGATACGCATTGTTTATGGTTCAGGCACACGTACGCATGATGCCGATTTTAAGTTGGCAGCAGCCGGTATTCTTGCTGCTATGCAAGCAGATGCGCGGCTGACACTGCATATTATTGGAGATCTTACTCTGCCATCAGAGTTTGATTCGTTGGGTGAGCGTGTCCATACCCAAACGGGGCTGGATTATGCAGCTTATATGAAGTTGTTGGCACAGGCCGATATTACGATCGCGCCGTTAGAACCCACGATTTTCAATGATGCCAAAAGCAATATCAAGTTTCTGGAAGCAGCCGTTTTAAGTCTGCCAGTGATCTGCTCGCCGCGTGATGCGTTTATGCAGATTGTGCAAGAAGGTAAAAATGGGCTTGTTGCGCAGACCGATACAGAATGGCGCGATGCTATTTTAAAGCTAGCGGCAGATAGCACATTACGAAGCACAATTGGCGATCAAGCGCGTAACGATGTTCTGGACCACTACAGCCCAGAAGCCATTGTGAAAAATCAGGTTTTGCCAGCATTTGGCAAACCGGATGTTCAGCAGGCAATAGAACTACGTATTTTATGTGCAAATATTTATTATGAGCCACGCTCATTTGGCGGTGCAACATTTGTTGCGGAAGAAATGACACGCCAGCTTCAGCAGCAAGAAAACACAAAGGTGGCGGTGTTTACTTCGCGCCCAGCTTTACCGGAACGTGGAAAATCCAGCATTCGCTATTGTATGGAAAATACAGATATTCTGGGTGTGACTACGCCCCCAGATCATGATTCCGTAGCCGGGTTGGATAATACCGATGCCACGCAGGCTTTTAAAAAGTGGGTAGAGGCATTTCGTCCTTCAGTTGTGCATTTTCACGCAACACAAGGGTTAGGGCTGGGCTGTGTAAGGGTATGTATGGAAAAAAATATTCCTTACGTCATCACTCTACATGATGCCTGGTGGCTATGTGAACGGCAGTTCATGGTAAAAGCCGATGGACATTATTGCTTCCAAGAAAAAATCAATCTGCACACGTGTCAGCTTTGTGTGCCTCATGCACGGCATTTGGCTGAACGTCAGGTATTGATGACAACGGCCATGCAACATGCGGCATTGCTGCTGACCCCTAGTGCCGAACACCGTGCGCTTTTTATTGCGAATGGAGTTCCAGCAGACAAAATTCGCGTTAACCGGAACGGGTTTTTGTGGCCAAAATCTCCTCATACGCCACGAGCAGCAGGCCAAAAGCTGCGGTTTGGCTATGTTGGAGGTACGGAAGAAATAAAAGGATATTCTCTTGTAAAACGTGCCTTTGAAACGCTAAAACGAGATGATTGGGAACTGGTTATCGTTGATAACAAGCTTAATCTTGGTATCAAATCTGTTTACACAGGGGCATGGAAAACACAGGGGCAGGTTTCCACCATTCCTGCCTATACGCGTGAGACGATAGACGAGTTTTTCAATAGCATTGATGTGCTTCTGTTTCCTTCACAGTGGAAGGAAAGCTATGGCTTGACTGTGCGTGAAGCATTATCGCGCGATGTATGGGTGATATCTACGGCTCCAGGTGGGCAGGCAGAGGATATTGAGGATGGGGTGAATGGCACCCTTATCCCTATAGATGGCAGGCCCGAAACCTTGCATATGGCGGTAGAGAATCTTCTGGATACACCCGGATTTATGCAGGGCTATGTAAACCCCAACAAGGCTACTCTTGCCACGTTTGAACAGCAAAGCGCAGAACTGGGAAACTGGTTGCACGAAGTGGCGCAAGTCTCAGGCTAACGTATAAACCGTTTCAGATGGCCTACTTTCCAGCGTAGGCCATCTGCTGTGCTGATAAGGTTATAAAGCGTTCGGCCTTTTGCTGTTGTGGCAGCCGGTACTGGCCTGGATTCGTTCTTGCAAAAGCTATCTGTAACCCATTGTGGGTTAAAGCCGCAGGCTGGGGGAATAACCTCTGGCCATTGGTGCAAGTTCGAGATGGCAAAGCTGTTGTTCCGTAAGAGTTCGCGTTTGATAAAAGGGACCTGCCCTGAAACGGCAAGAGAATACCAGTGCGTGTGCATAGGATTGGTGGGAAGAAAGCGGGCTAGGGGGGACTGTAAATCGCTCCAAGCTGCCTGAAGAGGAATGCCAGCTTCTTGTAGCGCAACAGATAATCCTAGTTCCCCATGCCAGATAATTTCATTCCGGCTCATGTGTTCAAAGGGTAGGGAGAAAACGCGCTGCACTGGTGCTGTTTGCAGTGTCTGTTGTGAAAGCCCAACAAACCATGATTGCAAATGTGGTGTTACTAATCGGGAGGCAACAAGCCCCCAAGCGGGTAGCGCATATGCGCGTGCTTGTTTCAGTACATCGGCAAGAGGCTGAAATGGCCCGAAGACACTGTCATTCGCTAAAAGGATGTACGGAGCTTGGGCTGCAACATTTTTTTGCAACAAAAAACGCCATGCCCCAAAGTCCATCCCGCCATTAGGGCGTTGCCAAACGTGAATATTGTTTTTTTTACAGAAAACAATGGTTTCTTTATCTGCTGGTGTTTCACCAGAAAGAACCAGATGGAGAATAAAACCGCAGTTCAAAATGTTTTTTAGGTAAAACCGTGTAAAAATTGGTAAAATACCATCTGGTGCAAATGCAGCAAAAAGACATACAGACCCCGGTGGCAAACCTGTGTCTGAAAAGTCACATGATCTGTTTTTGCTGACAGGATCGGGAGGATTTAAAAGATGCTGCATTTTTTAAGTTGGTTTTTTCATCAAAATGTGACTACAAGCCCTTAAAGCATAGGCATGATAGCCAAATAATTCTTGTGCATACAGTTCTGTCTGAAAGGGAGTTAGTACTTCATGAGCAAGGCCTTTATTGCAGCAGTGATCCAGGACTCGATCAACTGCACCGGCGTTGCCGCCAATCAGGCAGCGAATGACCTTATTGATGCAATTGTAGAAGAACTGAAGCGTGAAGGTGGTTTTACACTTCCTTCTTTCGGGACTTTTACAGTGCGTAAAACCAAAGCCCGTAAAGCCTTGAACCCTCGCACAGGTGAGCAGGTAAAGGTTAAAGCTGGCAAAACGGTGCGCTTTAAAGCAAGCCCGAACCTGAAAAAGACTGTTTAAGTCTGAACTATCGGGTAGCTGAATAAGCTTTTGAAAGAGCCTTACGGACATTGCTTCGTAAGGCTCTTTTTTATTAGGAATGCTCGGGTGTAATGTCTTCCAGCCTGTCTAGCTTGCGCAGGCCGGGGAAGAGCGTCATCCAGATTCCGCTAATGCATAATGTGCCAATGCCGCCTAATACAACGGCAGGAATGGGGCCAATAGCAGCGGCTAGCATTCCACTTTCAAACTCTCCCAACTGGTTAGATGAGCCGATAAAGAGCATATTCACGGCAGAAACGCGGCCTCGCATTTCATCCGGTGTGCCAAGTTGAACCAGTGCTCCGCGTACCATAACGCTAATAACATCAGCTCCGCCCAATATTGCCAACATGATGACTGAAACAGCAATGGAGTGAGAAAAACCAAAGGCAATGGTGGCAAAGCCAAAAATGGCAACGGCTGCAAACATCCACAACCCAGCATGTCGTCCCAAGGGATGTCGGGCCAGAATAGTGGCCACCAATAATGCACCAATACCGGGGGCGGCTCGTAGCAAACCTAATCCCCAAGGGCCTGCATGTAGAATATCATTTGCAAAAATGGGGAGCATGGCCGTGGCTCCTCCCAGCAGAACAGCAAACAGATCTAGGGAAATAGCCCCCAGCATGGTGGGTTTACGGCGTAAAAACGCAATGCCGCCAAAAACCGCAGCCAGTGTTGCAGGTTGTTTGGCCCGGGTTGGAAATTGTAATTTCATGGAAAAAGTACAAAACGCTGCAGTGGCAAAGCTAAGCGCACACAGCGCGTAACATACCCCAGCACCCAAACCGTATAGTAACCCGCCCAAAGATGGCCCTGCGATACAGGCTACTTGAAATAAGGAGGAAGAAAGGGCGGCTGCACGAGGAAAGAGTGCAGGTGGAACCAGAGAGGGTAGAAAAGTTTGTTGTGCGGATGCCTCAAAGGCGCGGCAGATACCAAATATCACCACAAGCCCGTAAATCATGAGGGAAGTAAGATGATGTGAGAAGGATGCATACGCCATGAATGCTGTAGCAAGCGCTTCAATCACCTGGCACGAAATAACAATACGCTGCCGGTTATGCTGGTCTGCGGCGTGCCCGGCAGGGAATATAAACAGCACCATAGGTAGAAATTGCGCCAACCCCACAAAGCCCAACGCGGCTGCACTATGGGTAAGGGCATAAACCTGCCATCCTACAGCTACTGCCTGTACTTGAGATGCAAAGGCAGAAAGTGTTCTGCCCCCTAGAACAGCAGGAATACCCGGTTGCTTTAAAAGTGAAGGAGACGGCGCAGAAGGGTTTGTCATGGGAAGAGGGGCAGTCTGATAGAGCAAAAGAAAAAGCACTAATGGCGTTTTCTACCAGAGAAAGGAATAGCCCGTAACGTCAAGAGTAAGTGTGAGTAGAAGAAAACTTTTCCAGAATAGTTTTATTTTTTAGATGATATGCTTGAAAAGTTTTCCCAAACTTAAATATATAAGAAATATTTTACTTGTTTAATAAAATATAGAATACAAAAAATCTTAAAAATAAACGTTTTCACTTCTTTGTAGAAAAACAGGAAGCGCGAATATTGGCAAGGATATTGAGTTCTGGCTGGGGCGGGAGGATTCGAACCTCCGCATGGCGGAATCAAAATCCGCTGCCTTACCGCTTGGCTACGCCCCATCAGCATTAAGCTGCCAGTGCCGCCCTTTTTAAGGCAAACTGGCAGCTTTCGTAAAGTCTGTTTTTTTATATCTTTGTTAGAAGGAAGAATTAGTTGCCTTCTGCAAAGCTAGAATCTGCATCGGGCAGAGCTTCCAGATCAGGCAATCCGTCATCCAGAGAGGCAGCTTCATCACCCGCAGGAAAAAGGCCAAAACGGGCCGCTTTGTCTAAGGCCTGATCCAGGGCGGCCATTGTGCTGCCCATATCGGGGCTGTCATCTTTTTCCCATGCGCGCAAAGTATGGGTCCATACGCCCACAATCATGTTCACGCGCACAAATCCGCCTAGCCCATTGGCGTTAATACCGGCGGCATCTGCCATCCAGCGCATACTTTCAAGCGTGGCACCGCCCAGAATAATAGCTAAGGGCGGGTCCATAGGCAGGCTGCGCAGCACAGAGCCGAGGCCATCGCGATATTGCTGGAACACATCCAACCGCCGCATCAACAGGTCAAACAGGCGCTCCCGCGTGTTGCCGCTTACTGTGTCATCAGCCAGAGCCACATCGTCCGCCATACGTCCAAGACGGAGCAAGATGGAAGCCTTAAGTGGGAAGCGTTGCCGTGCCTCACGCAGAGAAAGGCCTGCATCACGCGCTGCATCCAATACAGAAATGCTAGACCAGCCACGTTCTGCAGCAAGTGTTAGAGCTGATGAAACCAGCGCTGCATCAAAATCATCATTGTCCATTTAAAAACCTGCGGGAGAAGAAAGAGAAAATATAATCAATAGTCATAAAGGCAAAAATTAGAATGCAAGTTCCTTGGCGCGTTTAACGGCAGCAGCAATGGCGCTTGAAACAGCCTGAGGCCATGCATCCGATGCCATAAGAACCTTTAGCGCAGCTTCTGTGGTGCCACCGGGGCTTGTAACGTTCTTGCGTAATTCTGCGGCATCGGTGGGAAGCTGATGCAACATCTGCCCCGCACCACAAATGGTGCCGCGTGCGAGTGCGCGGGCTGTTGAGGCATCCAATCCTTGTTCCACACCGGCTTGTTCCAGAAGTTCTGCCAAAAGGAAAACATAGGCCGGTCCGCTACCAGAAATGGCAGCTACGGAATCTATCAATCCTTCCTGCTCAACCCATACGGTTTCACCCACAGCGCTGAGGAGTTGATCACACTGTTTTTTCTGTTCTTCAGAGGCTTCAGGCGGTGCATAAAGCCCGCTCATACCAGCGCCCAAAGCAGAAGGGGTGTTGGGCATGCTTCTGATGATAATAGGGGAAGCTGTGGCATTTCCTTCTCGGTAAGCTGCTAACAGGCTGGCAATGGTGCGGCCAGCCATAACGGAAAGCAGTGTGCCGTTAGGAAAGCGCTGGGCAAGTTCTGCCAGAACGCCATTGGCTTTTTGGGGTTTGACAGCAACCAGAATAATATCTGGCTTAAAGTTAGCCGGAATAGCATCAAGAGAGCGCACAACACTGTGGGGTGCAGGAAGCTCTGTAAGGTGCCGGTCTATAATTACAGAAGGGGCTAATCCGCGCGCAAGCCAGCCTTCCAACATGGCACCGCCCATTTTACCGCAACCGACCAAAAGAATGGAGGGCAGGAGGGGGATGTTTGTCATTATGCTTCTCCCTGACAATCAATCATGGCTGTTGCGAGTGCTGTTTTGGCATCTAACCCTGCGTGTAGAAAAAAGCGGAAGGCAGGGTAAAAGCGTTCGCATTCAGCCAACGCAATATCAATCATGTCTTCAAATACATCGGTAACGGCTGGCGTGCCGCGTAACAGCAGCGCATGACGAAAGAGCAGAACGCCGTCTTCTGTATCTAGGCTGAAGTGCCCAACCCATATCTGCTCATTCGCCAGCCCGATCAGTTCGTATAGATCGGAATGCTGCGTAGGTGCTGCCTTAAGATCGAACGCGCAGGTAAACAGAATGGCGCCCAGTTCGGCAGACCATGAAAAGAACAATCCGTAATCACACCAGCGGGAAGGGGCTTCTGCTGCCATTTCCGTGGGGGTACAGCGTTCGAATGTCCATCCATGGCCACCAATTACCTGTTCCATCAGGTCAAGCGGGTTGGCGAGCATGGATGATGCTTCGGAGGTCAATGCTGGCATGGGGTTACTCCGTGCCTGCGGGAAGGCAGAAAAAATATTGAGGGAAAGTGCTGCTTCAGTCCTGATGCTGGTGCCCATGTTCATGCGTGTTATGGGCCAGCTTATGTTCCAGAGCAGTTACGCGTTCTTCTAGCGCAGCCAAGCGGCGTTCGGCTTCTTCCTGGCCAATGCGAGCTTGGGCAGCCAGATCACGCATCACTTCAAATTCTTCACGGCGCACAACCTGTAAGCCTGTCAACACTTCATCTACGCGGCTGCGGACAATAGCGTGAATTTCTTCGCGCACACCTGTAAGGGCGGAAAAAGCTCCACCGGCCACGCCGGCAAGATCATCAAAAAAGCGCGGTTTGTCAGCCATGACCGGTTTCTCCATCATTCTGGTTTGCGGCATAAATGTTAGCAAAGTGTGTTTACGCCGTTATCTTACGTTCTGGGCTTTATAAAGAGTATGAGCGCCAGATGCCACGCCTTACTTTTAGCGGCTGCTGGATATATGGGTATCAGCCATTCACATGGTGCCGGGTATCCATTGACCGCGCCTCCGAGCGTTCCCATTATTATAAGTAATGTAATGAAAAAGCTGAGGGCACATGCATGTTCTTTTTATGCGGCCTTCAGGAATATGGAGAAAGTGATTTATGAACAATTTAACGGCGGAGGCATATCTTAAACCCCGCCTGGAAGCTTTTGTGAAAGAGGCAGAACAGGCCGGGTATTCGCGTGATGTTGTGATTGCTCTGCTTATGAGCCTGCTGGATACGGATAATTTTTCCGATTCCAGCCCAGCTAGGCAGGGAGGCGCTGCATGAGCGTGCGTGACCCGTATGACGTGCTGGGCATTTCCAAAAACGCCAGCCAAGATGATATTCGCAAGGCCTACCGCAAATTAGCCAAAAAATATCATCCGGACCTAAATCCGGATGACAAAAAAGCGGAAGAAGAGTTCAAGGCCGTTAATCAGGCGAATGATCTGCTCTCAGATTCAGAAAAGCGTGCGCGTTTTGACCGGGGTGAAATTGATGCCGCTGGGCAGGAACGTCATCCCGGTTTTGGTGGCGGAGGCGGCGGGTTTAATGATTTTGGCGGAGGCGCCGGTGGCTTCCGCTACAGTGGTGGCCCAGGTGGCGCAAGTGGCTTTACTGAAGAAGATCTGAGCGATCTTTTTGGTGGCATGTTTGGCGGAGGTGCACGGGCGCGTCGGTCTGGCCCACGCAAAGGGGCAGATCGTTCTTATACGCTTAAGGTCAGCTTTCTGGATGCGGTTAACGGCGGCAAATCGCGCATTACTTTGCCGGAAGGCAGCACGCTTAATGTGACAATCCCCCCGGGGATAGAAGATGGCAAAGTGTTGCGCCTGCGCGGTAAGGGGGCGCCCGGTGTGCAGGGTGGTCCAGACGGGGATGCACTAATTACTGTTACCGTGATGCCTGATCCTACATACACGCGGGAAGGGAATGATCTGCGGGAAAATTTGGATGTAGATCTTAAAACCGCTGCGCTTGGTGGGGCTATCATGGTGCCAACTCCAACAGGAACGGTGAAGATGAACGTGCCTGCAGGTTCAGATACAGGAAGTGTATTGCGGTTACGCGGTAAAGGCGTGCAGGCGCATGGATCGCGGCCCGCAGGTAATCTGTACGTGACGTTGCAAGTAAAAATTGGCAAGCCAGATGCCGCTTTGCAGGAATTCCTGAAAAACTGGAAGCCTGCAGAAGAAAAGTAATGCAGGCCGATAAAATCTTTCCTCGCCCATTTATTTCGGGCGGGGAAAGGTGTGGAATTTCAGTTATTCACCGTCATCGCGGTAAAGAGGAACTTCCATTTTATGCCCGTCTTTTTTAAGCAGAACCAATTGAGCAGTATTTTCTGAAAGACGTGTTAGCGTAGCGGTTACGTCTTCTTGCTGTCCTTCCCATACTTCGTTGGATTTACGTGCCAGGGCAAAGTGGTTTTGCTTTACAACTTTGCTGATGTTGTCAGGTACAACAACCAATAAACGTGCTGCGGGGCCAACAGCGCGGTTACCCATAATGGTAATGGGTTCCATAACCATTGTGACAGCCCATTTACCCATAAAACTTGCAATGGAATAAGGCTGGGACGGCGCAGTTTTTTCTGTTGCGGTAGGCTTATCCGGGGTTTGGGCAAACACGGGGGAGACAAGGAGGCTGGTGGCAAGCAGTGCCGAAGCAATCTGTTTCAAGTCTGAAACTCCAAATGAAATTCTTCTTATGTGAACCCCCGGTAGGGGTGGCGTCCACCCATTTTAGGACATGGGGCAATCTCACTGCTCTTGACGAAAGGGACAATCGTAGCCAGATAAGTGCTACAAACAAACCAGCATTGCATAAAATGAAAAGGGCACAAGTATGAGTGAAGCAGAACAGCAAAACAGTGTGGTTTCTTCTGCTTCTGCAGTTTCTGCTTATGATACCATTTCTTTTAAAGAATGCTGCCAGATGGCCGGCGCCATGTTTTTTGTATTTGCCTGTCTGGCATTAGGCCTGCATGCTATTTATTACGCAGGCTATTAAAAAAGACCGGATAAACCGGCCTTTTTATTTCACTCGTGGCGAAGTGTCACAACCAATACATCACGATAAGCGGGTAAGGCGGGGTTTACAGCCTGTACAGGCGTTACCCCATGATACACGCGGCTATCGTTTACAAAAGCAGTATCCAGTGGGTTGGTTAGCGTAAAACCGCCCACGCGTTGGCGGTTAAGATCGTGAATGGATGTTTCTCCGCGCGCAATATTTTCTCTGCGAATCATCACAACACATACCCAATCTACCCCATCTCTATGCAAGCCTTCTGGGGTTGGCTGCCCGGCGGCATCTTTGCTGGCTTCAATGCGGAACTGATGAATTTCTGCATGCCATGCCGAAGGGCGTTGTTTGGCAGGAGTCATATCCACCGCCAACCGATGCATAAGCTTTAGAATGGATATTAAAGCCGGATTTCTGCCAATTTCTGGCAGCACAGGCTGAAACCACCGTTCAATACCCCCATTCAACGTATTGTAATCTCGGCTTTGGTAATGGGGCTGATGTGGTTTGCGCAGGATTTCCTGATCAGAAAGAGAGAACGTGGCATAGCGGCGGCGGCGATACCGGCCGCCATCCGCCATATACCGGTCACATCCCAGATCATTCCAGCTTGCGGCAAACTGATCCCAATCAGCTAACCCAAAACCTTGCAGGATAGGGTCCATGCTTGCCGCTTGCAGGAAGGCAAAGCCCTCCTGCGCCAGCGGTTTTTCAATACAATCAAGGGATATTGCACCCCCTGAAAGGTCTAACCCGGTTTCAGGCATGTGGTGGTTCTTTTGCTGCAGGCGGTGCTTCTGGGGCAGGGGGAGTAGCTTCTTTCTGCACCTGAGCTGCACGCTGGTTGATTTTTTCAAGCAGTTCCGGCGGCATTGTGTCCATTGCCAAATGGACAGGCGTGCCGGGCGGTGTGGTGGAGTAAGATGTTGGTGTATAGAATTTCACACCCTGAGCCGCCATGCGGTTTGCAATGCGGCGGTAGAATTCACGCTGTACTTTCCACTTCATCATAGGTGCAGTTTTGATGGAGCCTACCAGCACAGCACCGTTTCCGTCCGAACTATCAACACCCAGATCAACATAATCGGACAGGATGATGTTCTTGTAAGCATCTTCCTTGCGCATTTCCTGAACGGTGTCTTGCATGATCTTGGCAACGCGTTCGCTGCTTTCGGTCAGATCTACCGTCTGATGCACAATAACCTGGTTAAACCCACGTGCCGTATTGGCAATGGAGGTTACGGACGAGAAGGGAATAATGTGTAGGTCACCATCCACAGAGCGCACGCGCAATGTACGGATGGAAAGATGCTCCACAATACCGGCAATCCCTCCGGTGGTTACCCAATCTCCTACCTGAATGGCGTCTTCCGCCAACATGAAGAAGCCGGTGATAATGTCTTTAACCAAGCTCTGAGAACCAAAGGAAAGACCAACACCCAAAATACCGGCACCGGTTAGCAAGGGCGTGACGTTAATACCAATTTGGGAGAGCGTGGTAACCGCCACAAAGATAATAATAACCGCCAGTAAGACAGTGCGGATAATAGGCAGCACTGTGCGCAGCCGTGCCGCGCGCGCAGACTGTGCGCTGGAGGTGTAACGGGTAATCTGTTTTTCCAGCAGACCGTTCACCACTTCCCACGCCACAGCGGCAACTGTCATGCCGATAAGCAGACAGATAGCAGCGCCAATCAGGCGGCCACCAAGGGCTGAATCAAAGAAGAAGCGGAAGCTGGGAATGCTCCAGCTTTGGGCAAGGCAAACAATGGTAATAAAAATAATTGCAATTGTGATAATCCGGCGCACGAACGGATAATAGAAATCCGCACGTTTTTGCATGCCCGGATAACTGGCTTCCAACGTAGGGCTGATACGGAACAGTCTGTCCTGCAAACCATATGCTAACAAGGCAATAACGCGGGAAAGCACTAAGCACAGGAAGGTAAGCAGTGTTCCACGCAGAATCCACTGATAGCCGCCCTTAAGATGCGCGGCCCAGACAAACCATAGTGCCATGTCCAGAAACATCACAGGCACCCACCACACATGGGCTAGCGTGCCAGCAAAAGCCCACAGGGCATTTTTACGCATGTTGGGGGAGGGTTGCAGTGCCCGCGCCACAATGTGGCGGAGATGCCAGATAAAGGCTGCAATAATCAAATGCTGGATCAGCACCACAGCGCGCTGCATGGCATCTACACCGCGTGGGCTGAGATCGAACTCACTTCCCAAAGTGGAAAGGCAGATCACAATGGACGGGGCAGCCACCAGCACATTCCACCAGCGTGTTAGCAAGCGGGCTGTTTCATCCGATGCAGGAATAAGGCGGATAGCGTAGGAGCGTGGTGCCAGTGTTGTTTCAACAACTAGATAAAGCCCACGTGCAATGGCGTAAGCATTAATAAGGGTGAGAGCAACAGTGTGGGCTTGCGCTGTAGTCGTTAGAAATTCTGCGCCCAAATAGCCAACAAGCAAGCATACCGCAACCGGTAGCAGCTTGATAAGAAAATGCAGCACATTATACGGCACGCGTACTAAATAATGGAGTACTTCGGTGCCGCGCCGTTGGTCGTTTTCACGCGTTTGGGTGGTATCTGCATCATTTGCCGCTGCGGCATCACTGCTATCGGCTGCGGCGACAGATTCGGCAGAAGCTTCCAGCCGTTTTTCCCGGTTTTTTGCATGCTGCGTTACAGAGTTCAGCGGTTTGCGCATTGCAATGCTGGTGGCGCGCTCCAGAACTAGGGCGAGGCCAATAATCAGCAAGGCACGGCTAAACGCATCAATCAGGGTCTGCCGAGAAGCCGGATTGCGAATTTCGTTTTTAAACCATGGGCCAACAACACTCAAGTCTTTGAAAAGGCTGGTGAAGTTGTTCAGATAGCCATGAATTGAGCTTTGCAGCGTATCCAATTCTGAATGAACATCGCTGTCTATAACTGCGTTATCTGCCTGTGGTTTGGCAGCAGCAGGCGCTGGCGTTGCTTTAGGTGCTGCTGGTTGTGCGGCGGGCAAACCCTTGGCCATAAGGGAAAGGGTCTTGGAAAACTCTTCCCGCTTTTGTGGATTATTCAGAACGTTCAGCAATTGCTGTGCGTCCTGTTGTGTCAAACCATTGGTTTGAGGAACCGTTGCTGCCGTATCTGCCTGAGCATGCGTAACAGGGAAAAGAAAGCCCAGCCCCAACGCAAACAGACAAAAAAGACGACAAAGCCATGCAGCCCAAGAAGGCGACTGAGGCGGAGAGGGTGAAAAGGATAGACTCTGATCCGGACTATTGGCCGCCATGGGGGCGCTGCATCCTTTGCTGAACGGGTAAAAATATACGAGGGCATGCAACAGCCACGCCCAATCTGCCTCTAGGGTAGGAGGCAAATTGGGCGGCATCAAGATGATGCGTGTTGATAGCAGTTGTTCAGAAAGGAACGGGCGCGTTAGCGATGTGGTTGGAAGGGCGCAACTTGCTGTGTTTCTGCCCGTATAACCAATGTGCCAGCTATAAGATCATGAAGCCCCTGCTTGCGCCGTGTAAACGCAACCATGATGACGCCGATATACAGCAGCGGAAAAGAGATAAAGGCCTTGATGACAAAGCGCAGAATGGCCTGTGCCAAACTAATCTGCCCTCCAGCAAGTGTTACCACTTCCAACCTGCATACCCGTTTACCGGGTGTGCCACGGAGGGAAGAGGCCTCAAACAACACGTAATAGATTGCCGGAATAAGGGCGAGCAGTAGGCTGGCGAGAGGCCACGGCCCTGTGTGAATGTGCGGGATAAGAACAGAGATGTTTTCAGGCTGCACGAAGGAGGCAACATCCACCACGTTCATGCTTTGCCCAGAACCATCAATAGGCAGTTCCTGCCAATCCACGGAGACATTGGGCGCAACAAAAAACCCCAGAACGGTTTCTATGGCTCCAAGAATAATGCCATCAATCAGAAAGGCCCATACCCGCCACCAGAAACCGGCGTAAATCCATACAGGAGCGGGAGTGCCGGGCTGCATTCCATAAAAATCGCCAGAAGGTGCCCCCCAGCCAGGGGGTGGTGCCGAATTGGACATAAGAACCTGCTCCGCAGGAAAGATAAGATAAGTAAATAAACAGAGGGCAGATGGTGGCGGTTAGCTGCGGTAAGACCCATTGATATCAATGTAGCCGTGGGTCAGATCACAGCTCCAAGCTTGAGCGATGCCTGTGCCAAGGCCGAGATCAACAGCAATGTCGATTTCCTGCCCCTTCATATGTGCCACCACGGGGGTTTCATCATACCCATCTACAACGGTGCCGTTGCGGGCTATGCAGACACCACCAATAGAAACAGAAAGCGTATCGCGGTCTGCAGGTTCCCCACATTTGCCAACGGCCATAACAACGCGGCCCCAATTGGCATCTTCCCCCGCCACGGCGGTTTTTACCAGTGGGGAATTACCAATAGCCATGGCAACGCGCCATGCAGATTGATCGGATACAGCTCCGCTCACCTTAATGCTCATCAGCTTGGTAATGCCCTCACCATCCCGAATAACCAGTAGGGCGAGATCATGTAGAACGACGTTCAACGCGGTGCGGAAATCAGCCAGTTCTGGGTCTGTCAGAACATCTGTAGTGGTGACAATATCGGGATTCTGCGCTGCTCCGGTTGCAAACAGAAGCACCATGTCGGAGGTTGAGGTATCCGAGTCCACCGTAATGCAATTGAATGTTTTCTGAATACCTGCGCTTAACAGGGTTTGCAGCACGGAGGCCGGCAGCTTTGCATCCGTTGCCACAAAAGCAAGCATGGTGGCCATGTCTGGCGCAATCATGCCACTGCCTTTGGCAATACCTTGAATAATAACTTCCGTGCCTTTGATAGTGGCTTTGCGCACGGCAACTTTGGGGAAGGTATCCGTGGTCATGATCCCGCGTGCGGCATCTTCCCACCCGTTTTCCGAAAGGGCGGTATGCAGTGCCGGAAGCGCAGAGGTAATGCGTTCAGCAGGCAGAATTTCCCCAATAACGCCGGTAGAAGCCAAATAAACATTCTCGGCAGAACAGTCTGCTAGCTTGGCAGCGGCCTCTGCTGTGGCTTCGCATGTTTTGCGTCCGGCTTGACCGGTAAATACGTTGGCGTTCCCGGCGTTTACAACCAGTGCGCGGGCTTCACCCTTGGGCAGAATGGCACGGCACCAATCTACAGGTGCACCGGGGCATTTGGATTTGGTAAATACGCCCGCAACGGTGGTGCCGGGGGCCATTTCAGCCAGAACCAGATCTGTGCGCCCCTTGTAGCGAATACCAGCTGCAATAGCGCCAAGGCGAATCCCACGCACAACACCAAGTTCCGGCATTGGCAGGGCCAGGGGGGAAACGGGGATTGTCTGCGCCATCTGGCGGTATCCTTAAGGGGTATCTGTGCAAAAACCTCGCCCTAAATAAAGGGCGAGGTTTGCGGTTTAATGGTCTTATTTCTTAGGTGCGGCAGCAGGTGCGGGCGCATCAGCCAATGGCTTGCCAGTGTTCGGGTCAAAACGCACGATCTTGACCTGGTTGGTGGCTTTATCCACGGCTTCACGCACGTATTTCTGGATAAGGGCCTGGCGGATTTTGTCCCGCACGGCGTCCAGTGTGGGAACCGGGTCTGTGCGTGTGTCCAGTACCTGAATGACATGGTAGCCATACTGGCTTTTCACCGGAGTGCTGCTGATTTCCCCCTTTTTCATGGCGAAGGCTGCATCGGAGAAGGCCGGGATCATGTCTGTTTTCTTGAACCAGCCTAGGTCACCACCGTTCTGCTGGGCACTGCCCTTGTCGGTGGAAACTTCAGCGGCCAGTTTACCAAAATCTGCGCCAGCCTTCAGTTTTTTGATAACATCATTGGCTTCAGCTTCGGTTTTTACCAGAATGTGGCGGGCATGCACTTCTTTTTCAGCTGGCTTGCCTGCGTAATTCTGATCATAATACTGCTTAACGGCATCATCATTCAGATGTGGCATAACCTGCTCAGACAACCATGCATTCTGCAATGCAATGTTGGAAGCGTTGACCATCATCTGTTGGGTTTCGGGCTTTTTGTCC
Source organism: Acetobacter ascendens (assembly GCF_001766235.1). Classification (NCBI taxonomy): domain Bacteria; kingdom Pseudomonadati; phylum Pseudomonadota; class Alphaproteobacteria; order Acetobacterales; family Acetobacteraceae; genus Acetobacter; species Acetobacter ascendens. The sequence continues at coordinate 2,440,067 of NZ_CP015164.1, read as the reverse complement.
AAGCCTTCTTTCTGTGCTGTAATCAGAATGGCTTTCTGATCTGCTAATTGATTGACCAGCATAGGGAAAATAAGGTTCGGGGGCAGTTGACGCATCTGCGGTGGCAGAAAGATCATGGCAGTCTGCACATCAGACAGCGTGATTTTTTCACCATTCACGGTGGCTACCACAGCGTTGGGGTCTGCCGGCTTTGCAGGAGCGGCCGCAGTTGCGGGAGCCGGGTCTGCTGCAAAGGAGGGCGTGCAAAGGGTGGTGGTAGCAAAAAGAGCTGCTGCTGCCAGTCCAAACGCGTGGGGAATAAGCCGCATGTGTATTAAAACCTTTAAAGCCATTAAAACCTATTTATCCTGTATGAAGGAGGGCTTTCCACCCGGCAACCCCTGTTTCAATCCTGCTTCCACCGGTACGGTTGGTTGACCGCAACCCGCCCCGGTCCTATTTTGCACGGCAAGCCAGCCATGCCAGTGTCCCTTGCTGCATTACCATTTGGGGTAGTGCAGGGGTAAGGGGCCGCATTGTTCCGGAAAGGTGTTCATGCTTTCACGCTTTGTCCGCGCCCTGTTCGGCACCGCCAACGACCGGACGCTTAAGATATTTCAACGCCGGGTGCCGGAGATCAACGCGCTTGAACCACAGGTACAGGCGCTGGATGATACCGCCCTTTCTGGCAAAACGCAGGAATTCCGAGACCGGATCGCCAAAGGCGAAAGTCTGGATGATCTGCTGCCCGAAGCCTTTGCTGTGTGTCGTGAGGCCTCACGCAGGGTGTTGGGGATGCGGCATTTTGACGTGCAGCTGATTGGCGGCATGGTGCTTCATTCTGGCCGAATTGCAGAAATGCGCACCGGGGAAGGTAAAACCCTGGTGGCCACGCTGGCTGTGTATCTCAGCGCGTTGGCAGGCAAGGGTGTGCATGTTGTCACTGTGAACGATTATCTTGCAGCGCGTGACGCAGCAGAGATGGGGCGGCTTTACAGCTTTCTGGGTCTGACAACGGGCGTGATCGTGCCCAATATGCCTGATGATGCGCGCCGTCAGGCTTATGCGTCTGATATTACGTACGGCACGAACAACGAATTCGGCTTCGATTATCTGCGCGATAATATGAAGTACCAGTTGGGCGAAATGGTGCAGCGCCCCTTCTACCACGCGATTGTGGACGAAGTGGATTCGATCCTGATTGACGAAGCCCGGACTCCGTTGATCATTTCCGGGCCCGCAGAAGATAGTTCAAATCTATATCGCGCAGTGGATGCCGTGGTTGCCCAGCTTGTGCAGGATCCGACGACTTTTGAAAAAGATGAAAAATTCTGCACCGTCATCTTGACCGATTCCGGCTCAGATCATGTGGAAAACCTGCTGCGTCAGGCCGGTGTGCTGGATGAAGGTGGGCTTTACGATCTGCAGCATGTGGCTGTGGTGCATCATGTTCAGCAATCTTTGCGTGCGCATACATTGTTCTCGCGCGATGTGGATTACATCGTGCGTGATGGCAAAGTGGTGATTATTGACGAATTCACCGGACGTATGATGGAAGGCCGCCGGTATTCCGATGGCCTGCATCAGGCGCTGGAAGCCAAAGAGCACGTGGAAGTTCAGCAGGAAAACCAGACGCTGGCCTCCATTACCTTCCAGAACTATTTCCGCCTTTATCCCAAGCTTTCCGGCATGACCGGCACCGCCATGACAGAGGCGGATGAGTTTGCAGAAATTTACAATCTGGATGTGGTAGCCATTCCTACCAACCGTCCGGTTGCCCGTAAGGATGAAGACGACGAAATTTATCTGACAGAGCAGGAAAAGTTTGCTGCTGTTGTCAAACTCATCCGGGATGTGCACGAACGTGGCCAGCCGATTCTGGTTGGCACCACGTCCATTGAAAAAAGTGAAGCGCTTTCAGACCTACTGAAGCGTGAAGCTATTCCGCATAATGTGCTGAATGCTCGTTTCCATGAAATGGAAGCGAAAATTGTGGCGCAGGCGGGTGCACCGGGTGCCATTACCATTGCCACCAACATGGCTGGTCGAGGCACGGATATTAAGCTCGGCGGCCATGTGGAAATGCTGATCTCCCAGACTTTGGGGGATATGGAAGACTCTCCAGAGCGTGATGTGGCTGAGAAGGAAATTCGTGACCGCGTTGCACGGGATCATGACATTGTACAGCAAGCAGGTGGCTTGTATGTTGTGGGCACGGAACGGCATGAAAGCCGCCGGATTGATAACCAGTTGCGTGGTCGTGCCGGGCGTCAGGGTGACCCCGGCAATTCCAAGTTCTTTATCTCGCTTCAAGATGACCTGATGCGTATTTTTGGTTCAGACCGCATGAGCGGAATGTTCCAGAAAATGGGTATGAAGCAAGGCGAGGCCATTGTTCATCCGTGGTTGAGCAAGGCGCTGGAGCGGGCGCAGAGAAAAGTCGAAGCACGCAACTTCGATATGCGCAAAAACACGCTCAAATATGATGACGTGATGAATGATCAGCGCAAGGAAGTGTATGCCCAGCGCCGTGAGTTCATGGCGACTGAAGATGTATCTTCCATTGTGACGGAAGCGCAGGAAGATGTCATTGATGCAATGGTGGCACGTCGTATTCCGGAAAAATCCTTTGCAGAACAGTGGGATGTGGCTGGCCTTACGGAAGATGTGCAGAAAACCTTTGGCTTGGACCTGCCAATAGCAGCTTGGGCCAAGGAAGACGGTATGGACGCCGAGGCTGTAGCTGACCGGATCAGTCAGGCTGCCACACAGGCGCAGGCAGCCCGAGCCGCCAATATCGGCCCAGATTTGATGCGCTTTATTGAAAAGCAGATCCTGCTAACAACATATGATGCGGTGTGGAAAGAGCATCTGCATGCATTGGATCAGTTGCGGCAAGGTATTGGGCTACGTGCTTATGGCCAGAAAGATCCACTAAACGAATATAAGCACGAAGCCTTCCAGCTATTTACATTCATGCTGGAAGAAATGCGCCAGCGTGTGGTGGGGCTGATGGCGCGGGTGGAAGTGACACCTCCGCCAGCGGCGGCTGATCCGTTTGCTGATACGGCAGAAATCCATGCTGATCCAGAAGTGCAGGGATACGCCTCGGAACCGGGGCCGGGCCTTTCACCTGGTGCATCGCCGGAAATGGCCACGCCTATTGGTGGCAGCGCTATTATGCCGGATGATCCTTCAAGCTGGGGTGAAACACCTCGTAACGCGCCCTGCCCATGTGGCTCGGGCCAGAAATACAAGCATTGTCATGGGCGGCTTGTTTAAAGCCTGCCCGGCACTGTTGCAGACGACAAGGTAAGGAAGATGGCTGGTCATTCCCAGTTTAAGAACATTATGCACCGGAAAGGTGCGCAGGATGCAAAACGCTCCAAGCAGTTCGGTAAGGTTATTCGTGAACTTACGGTGGCCACGCGTTCAGGCTTGCCTGATCCGGCAGCTAACCCACGTTTGCGTGCAGCCATTTCTGCTGCGCGTGAAGTGAACATGCCCAAAGACACTATTGAACGTGCCATTAAAAAGGCATCTGGTGCTGCGGGTAGTGATGACTATGTGGAAGTGCGGTACGAGGGCTATGGCCCTGCCGGTGTGGCCGTTATTGTTGAAGGGCTAACCGATAACCGCAATCGTACAGCATCTGATGTGCGTGCGGCATTTTCTAAGCACGGGGGCTCTATGGGGGAAACAAACTCCGTTTCTTTCATGTTCCGCCGGTTGGGTGTGATGACATACCCTGCTTCTGTTGCTTCTGAAGATGAAATGCTGGAAGCGGCTATTGAAGCTGGTGCGGAAAATGTTGTCTCTACAGAAACGGCGCATGAAGTGACATGTGAAGTGGAATCCTTCTTTGCCGTGAAAGATGCGCTGGAAGCGCGCTTTGGTGAGCCGGAAAGTGCCAAGCTGGACTGGCGCCCCGAAAACACCGTAACGCTGGATGAAGACAAAGCTCGCAGCCTGTTCAAGCTGCTTGATACGCTTGAAGACCACGATGACGTGCAAAATGTGTACGCCAATTTTGACCTGCCGGATGATCTGGCCGAAAAACTTTCGGCATAAATTATAATGGTACGTCTGCTCGGCATTGATCCCGGCCTGCGATTTACAGGATGGGGCGTGATTGATGTCGAGGGCAATCGGCTCCGGCATGTTGAAAATGGCGTTATTGCAACCAATAGCGCTGATAGCGTGCCAGACCGCTTAAAGGTGCTGCATGATAACCTGCTGATGCTGATAGACAGGTTGGCACCACAAGAATCTGCCGTTGAAGAAACTTACGTAAACCGTAATGGTTCGGCCACTCTTAAGCTGGGTTATGCGCGCGGCGTGGCGTTGCTTGTGCCTGCATTGGCTGGAGTAAGTGTGGCGGAATACGGCGCGCTTTCTGTTAAAAAATCGGTTGTTGGCACCGGATCAGCAGATAAAAAACAGGTGGAAATGATGGTGCGGCGGCTTTTGCCCGGAGCAGAAATTATCCGTGCAGATGCGTCGGATGCGCTGGCGGTTGCTATTTGCCACGCGCATCATCGTGCCAGTGCACGCCATATTGCAGCCGGGGTAAGAATGGCATGATTGCGTTTTTATGCGGATTGGTCATTCAAGTTGATCTGGGAAGCTGCGTTATAGACGTAAATGGTGTGGGCTATCTTGTTGCGGCTTCTACACGCACTTTGGCAGCCTTACCGAACCCACCAGAAAAAGCACGGATTATGGTAGAAACCGTTGTGCGCGAAGATGCCATTCTTCTGTACGGTTTTATGGAAAGTGCAGAGCGTGAGTGGTTCCGGCTGTTAACAAGCGTGCAGGGGGTAGGGGCAAAGGTTGCTCTTGGTATTCTCTCCACCCTTTCTCCAGGGGAGTTGGTAGCTGCGCTGATGACATCAGATAAAGCCAGTCTTACACGTGCGCCGGGTGTAGGCGGTAGGCTGGCAGAACGGATTCTGACAGAACTGCGTGATAAAGCCGGCAAAATGCCCGGTGGTGGTGGCGGTATTACCATTCCGGCTATGGCAACCCCTGCTGGCAGTATAGAAGCAGATGCGCTTATGGCGTTGGCTGGCTTGGGTTTCCGCCGGGCAGAAGCAGCTCCTGTGGTCCGGAAAGTAATGGATGCACATGGGGCGGCTGCCACACTGGATCTGGTGATTCGTGATAGCCTGAAAGACCTTGCCCGATGAGTGCGGAGTTTACGCCTGACCGGGAAATTGATGCGGCTCGGCGGGAAGAAGATGTTGGCGAATCCACACTTCGTCCGCAAACTCTGCATGATTTTACGGGCCAGAAGGCTAGCCGGGAAAACCTTTCTATCTTTATCAAGGCAGCCAAACAACGTGGTGATGCCTTAGATCATGTTCTGCTGCATGGGCCGCCGGGGTTGGGTAAAACAACCTTGGCCCAGATTGTTGCGCGCGAACTAGGGGTGGGTTTTCGGGCCACGTCTGGCCCTGTTATCCAGCGCGCGGGTGATCTGGCAGCAATTCTTACCAATTTACAGCCTCGTGATGTGCTGTTTATTGATGAAATTCACCGCCTTCAGCCCGCCATTGAGGAAATTCTCTATCCTGCGATGGAAGATTTCCAACTTGATCTGATTATTGGGGAAGGTCCTGCTGCACGGTCTGTCCGTATTGATTTGCCGCCCTTTACGCTTGTGGCAGCTACAACGCGGGCAGGGCTTTTGGCCACGCCATTGCGGGACAGATTTGGGATTCCCCTTAGGCTGGTTTTTTATACACCCGAAGAACTGTGTAAAATTGTAGCCCGAGGTGCAGAAAAACTGGATTTTGCTCTCACCTTAGGTGGTGCAATGGAAATTGCCCGTCGCTCACGCGGCACACCACGTATTGCCGGGCGGCTGTTGCGCCGGGTGCGGGATTTTGCGTCTGTAACTGTGCCTGCTGGTGTGCCGGTAGAAACAGAAGTGGCAGATGCAGCCCTCAAGCGGCTAGAGGTCGATGCGCTTGGGTTGGATGCCATGGATAGGCGTTACCTACGCCGGATTGCCGAATATCATCATGGTGGCCCGGTTGGGGTGGAAACGCTGGCGGCAGCTCTGGCTGAATCGCGCGATACATTGGAAGATGTCATTGAACCTTACCTAATCCAGGAAGGTCTGGTTCTGCGTACCACTCGCGGTCGTGTTCTTGGTGAACGCGGTTGGCGGCATCTGGGGCTTACTCCGCCGGCTTCGGCTACCGGGGGCAACCAGCAGATGGATTTTCTTGCAGGCGAGGATGAGGGGGAAGAATGACCACCCACTCCATAGATTTTAGAATCTATTACGAAGATACAGATGCGGGCGGTATTGTTTACCATGCACGATATCTTGCTTTTGCAGAACGTGCGCGCACCGAGGCGATTCGGAGCTTGGGTATGCCAGCATCCAGTTTGCAGGAAGAATATGGGCTCGTTTTTGTGGTGCGTGATGCCCGCCTTGCCTACAAAATGCCCCTGAAACTGGATGATATTGTAACAGTTACCACCCGCTTGATTGACCTGAGAGCGGCCAGTTGCCGGTTGGATCAGCTTTGCACGCGCGGTGAGGATATATGCGCTCAGGTTGAAGTTGGTCTGGCCTGTGTGAAGGTATCAGATGGGCGTCCTGCCCGATTTCCGCCGTTATGGCGTGATTTGTTGCAGAAATTGGCACCGAAGGGATGAAAGCGCCTCTTCTGCTTTTTTGAGGAACCAAGTAAGAAGCAGAAGCGTCGGGCAAAGCATGTGTCTCGACCGAGTCGGAGACAGATCGCCCGTAAGGGGTGCAGAGGCAGGAGGTATTATTGGATCGTGCGGTTGATGCGGCAAATCTCGGCGTAAGTGCGGCGGGAGATTTGTCAGTATGGGCGTTGTTCATGCACGCCTCGCTTGTTGTCAAAATTGTCATGCTTGGGCTGCTTGTTTGCAGCGTAATGGTATGGGCAATTATTTTAGACAAGTTTGTCACGTTGCGTCGCATCAATCGTGAAGCCACAGGGTTTGAAGATCGCTTCTGGTCTGGTGGCAGCCTTGATGATCTGTATGAAAGTGATGGCGCCAAGCCAACCAACCCAATGTCTGCCGTATTTGGTGCGGCCATGGGGGAATGGCGGCGTTCCGCCCGTATTCCCGGTGTTGATCTGGTGCGTGGCGGCGTTAAGGAACGTGTTGACCGCGCTATTGGCATTACTATCACGCGTGAAATGGACCGCCTGCGCCGCTGGGTGATTTTTCTGGCTACCGTTGCACCTGTTGCACCGTTTGTCGGCCTGTTTGGCACGGTGTGGGGTATCATGCACTCCTTCAGCTCCATTGCTGCTGAACACAACACCAACCTGAGCGTTGTAGCCCCCGGTATTTCCGAAGCCCTGTTTGCAACGGCTATTGGCCTGTTAACGGCTATTCCGGCTTATGTGGCGTATAACGTCATCAGCAACAGCATGGATCTTTTTCAGGATCGTCTGGAAGGCTTTGGCACCGAGTTTGCTGCCATTCTTTCTCGCCAGTCCGAAGAGAGGACCTGAGATATGGCAATGCCGTCGGGAGGAAGCGGACGCCGCCGCAGGCGTCCGATGGCCGAAATTAATGTCACTCCCATGGTGGACGTGATGTTGGTGCTGCTGATCATCTTTATGGTGACATCTCCAATGATGACCAGCGGTGTAAATGTTGATCTGCCCAAAACAGATGCGCGCCCGGTTAATTCAGACAGCAAGCCTATTACCGTTTCCATCAAGTCTGATGGCACGCTGTATTTGGGGGATAACCCCGTTACAGCAGATCAACTTGTGGCCCAGCTGAAGGCTGCTTCCAACAATGATCCTTCCCACCGTATTTTTGTACGTGGGGATGCCCATATTGATTACGGGCAGGTCATGCAGGTTATGGGGCAGATTACGGAAGGCGGCTTTACGCATGTGGCTCTGCTGGCGCAGCAACCTGCCAGCAGTGGGCATTAAGCCATCCGGATAGGGTGGAGAGGTACGAACAATGCCCATGGCAAGGCCACGCCGGTCTGATCAGATTATACTCCGGCGATCGCTTTATCTGTCAGGGGGCGCGCATGTCGCGCTTTTGCTGGCACTGCTGATTACTCTTCCGCCGCCCAAGCCGCCGGAAGAGCCCCCACAGCCTACGATTGAAATGCAGTTCGAGCAGTCGGACGCACAAGAAGGTGGCCCTGCCGCTAAGGCAGAAAAGGCTGCGGCTGAACCTAAGCCCCCAGCCCCGGAAGAAAAGGAGGCTCCGCCTACGCCAGAGCCTCCGAAGGATGTGCCGAATGAGGAGGCCCCGCCGCCACCTCCGCCGCCACAGCCTGTTCCGCCGCCGCCTGTGCCGGAATCTGAAAAGCTGCCAGATGTGCCTTTGCCCCCCAAGGCGGAAGAGCCGTCTCCTGAGGTTGTGAAAACGCCGCCGTCTCCACCTTCTCCGGTGCAGCCGACGAATAGTGTGGCCCCACCTTCACCCATTACGCAGCCAACGGATACGTTGCCGGATGCGGCAATCCCGTCTCATATCACGCAGCCGAACAAGGCGCAGAAGAGTCAGGCAGAGTCTCATTCCTTGCTGGAAACGCTGGATACGTTCCGGTCGGATCAAAAGCAGACGCATGCGCCCAAGGCACGTGCCAATCCGGTTGCTGGTGGTTCGCCCAAAGGGGGTGGTTCACCTGTGGGCAGTAACATTACGGGCAGCCTGAGTGCTGGCCAGCAAAAAGCTATCGGGGCTGCGGTAAGGCGCTGCTACACAGAAGATACTGCCGCCAAGGATTATGCCAGCTTTGTGGCGCATTTGGTGGTTACGGTAGATGGAACGGGTGAAGCCCGCATTGTGCAGTTTGCGCCAGAAACACAGGCCCGCATGAATGCGGATTCTTCGTATCGTGCGCTGGCTGAAAGAGCCCGGGCCGCTGTTCTAAGTCCAACATGTGCCAAGCTGCCAATCCCCAAGGAATTGCTGGGGCAGCCACGGCAACTGAAGTTTGTATTCAGGCCTTAAGCAGGCCTTAGGGAGAAAAACACATGGTGATGAGTACCCGCCCCCTTATTTCCGATCAGGAAGCCGATGTGCTGGCTGGCGCGCTGCGTCGGCGTAGCCTGCTGGGGGCCAGTGTGGCTGCTGGCGGTATTATGGCCATGCCTGTTGGAGCATTTGCGGCTGCCAGCGCTCCAGAAGCTGAAATTACGGTTGATCAGGCCCGCACGGCGCCTATTCCCATCATCATTCCCAATTTTGGTGGTGGCTTGGGCGAGAAAATTGCCGAAGTGCTGACGAATGACCTGAACAATACAGGCCTGTTCAAGGTTATGCCGGGTAGCACAACATCTGGTACGCCAGATTTTGCAACCTCCAAAAGCATGGGCGCACATGCGCAGGTAACAGGTTCTGTTTCTGGCGGCGGGTCTTCTGTGCGGGTAGAAATGCGCCTGTGGGATGTGCTGAGCCATCAGCAGATTCAGGGCACAGCCTATACAACGTCTGCGGCAAACTGGCGCCGAATTGCCCATATTGTGGGCGATGTTATTTACCAGCGGATGTTGGGCGAAAAAGGGTATTTTGATACCCGTATTGCCTTTATTTCCCGCTCTGGCCCGCGTGGCCATCAGCGCACACGTTTGGCCGTTATGGATCAGGACGGTGCAAATGCTCGGATGCTGACAACTGGCAAGTGGCTGACGCTGACACCGCGTTTCAGCCCAGTGAAGGATCAGATTGCCTTTATGTCCTACGCCAACAACCGCCCACGGGTTTATCTGTTTGATTTGACCAGCGGCCGCCAGCAGATTCTGGGTGAGTTTGAAGGTATTTCCTTCGCGCCGCGTTTCTCACCAGATGGGCGTTCTGTTGTGCTGTCAGTCACCCGTAATGGTGGGTCTGATCTATATATTGTAGATCTGGCATCTGGTTCTCGCCGTCAGATCACGTCTTCTGGTGCTATTGATACCAGCCCGTGCTTCAGCCCGGATGGATCACAGATTGTCTTCAACTCGGATCGTGGTGGCAGCCCGCAGATTTACATCATGCCGGCTTCCGGTGGTGGTGCGCGCCGTATTTCTTACGGTCAGGGCACGTATGGGTCTCCAGTGTGGTCTCCGCGTGGGGATCTGATTGCGTTTACACGTATTGCCGAAGGTATGTTCTCGCTTGGTGTTATGGCACCGGATGGCACTGGTGAGCGAATCATGACACAGGGCTTTACGGTAGAAAGCCCAAGCTTCTGCCCCAATGGCCGCGTGTTGGCATATTGCCGCCAGAGCCGTGCAGGGGCTGGTGGTGCGGGCTTTAGCTCCACCATCGGAATGGTGGATATTACGGGCTTTAATGACCGCGTTCTGCCTACTCCAGAAGCTGCGTCAGACCCAGCATGGTCTCCTTTAAACGGCTAAAAATTGGCTGTTTGTGAACAAAACCCTGTATCACAAAAATGTGATGCAGGGTTTTTGCTGTTCATAATTTGGCCGCAATAAAGGCAGATACAGGCAATAAGCAGAACTGTGTCTTTTTCGTCTCACTAAGTGTATGGCAGGTATGAGATAGAGAGATGCAACTTGACCCACAGAATAAGCTATGGCTTAGGGCAAGTTGGTCTCCAAAATTCGTCGGCTCTTCGAAGGGTTCGGAGAGGAGCAGAAGAAGACGCGGGGATACAAGGTTAGAACTCTTTTCTCCCGAATAGTTCCGCAAGGAACCAATTCTCAGGATCCGACACATGAGACTAAAAGTAGTTGCCGCGCTTGGTATGGTTGCCCTGCTGTCAGCCTGCGCCCACGATAATGCAAACACTGGTGCCTCTAACAGTGCTGCTACCACGCAGCCGACCATTAGCGGCCCCGTTCCCGGCAGTGAAGCTGATCTGGTTGCAAACGTGGGTGACCGCGTTTTCTACGACCTGAACAAAAGCGGCCTGCGTGATGATGCCAAAGATACCCTGCAGAAGCAGGCTGACTGGCTGGCAAAATATCCGCAGGTTAACGTTGAAGTTGCAGGTAACTGCGATGACCGCGGCACCGAAGAATACAACATTGCTCTGGGCCAGCGCCGCGCCAATGCAGCGCGTGATTACCTGGTAGCCAAGGGCGTAGCTTCTTCCCGCATTTCTACCATCTCCTACGGTAAAGATCGTCCGACCGCTCTGGGTGATGATGAAGATGCATGGGCTCAGAACCGTAATGCCATTACCTCTGTTAAATAAGATTTCAGATTTTTCTGAAAGCTGACAGAGCAAATACAGGCCGGGTGTTAAAGCCCGGCCTGTTTTGTATTGTAAGCACTTGTCTTACAGAAAAAGTGGTATGATGTTTGTGCCTATATGTTGTGGAAGGGTAAGAACCTGATGAAAGTCTGCTTCAAAGCATCGCGGCATGTCCGCACAGGGCTTGTGGCGTTGGCAATGGCAACCGCAATAAGCAGTGTGTGCGTGCCAGTTGCATGGGCGCGGGATACTGCAAATTCAGGCACGAATGATCTCATTGCCCAGTTGCTGGACCGTGTGAGCACGTTGGAGCAGCAGCAGCGTGATATGCGCGGTGAAATTGATCAGCTAACCAATGAACTGCAGCAAAAAACCGCAGCTCTTTCCAAACAGATAGCAGATAACCAGTTTGCGGCTCAGGCAAATGCTGGTGCAGCAGGCGCTTCCACGGCTGCCGCTGCTTCAACAGATACAACGCCCAAGGATGCAGCAAAGCCCACAACACCAGATGGGATGCTCGCTAGCGGGAAAGCTGCTTTGCAGAAGAAAGATTATGCAGAAGCGCAGTCTGATGCCGAATCAGCGCTTAAGAACGCCAAAGGTGCTTTTAAGGTAGATGCACAGTTTCTGCTGGCGCAGTCTTTGGCGGGCCAAAAGCAGTATCGTCAGTCTGCTGTAGCGTATTATGATGCTTACCGTCAGGCTCCTAAAAGTGGGCGTGCACCAGATGCGTTGCTGGGTGTTTCTGCTTCCCTGCTGGCATTGGGGGATAAAAAGGCATCATGTGAAGCGCTTTCCAAGCTGAAAGCAGAATTCCCCACACCTTCCACCCGTGTTGCACATGCAGCAGAAGTATACGCCAAACGAGGCAACTGCGAATAACGGTTAGCGTGGTATCGGAAAAAGTGTCTGCTCCTGTCTTTTTTGGGCGTGATGTTTTTTCCGATCAGCCCGTTTCGCTGGCGTGTTTTGCGCAATGTATGGCCCAGTTAGGGCCGTTTTTTCCTGATCAATCAGATTATCCTCCTATTGCTATGGCTGTTTCTGGCGGCGGAGATAGCCTATGCCTTGCGTGGCTGGCGTCTTTCTGGCGGAAAAACCTGTTGGCTTTAGTGGTAGATCATGGCTTGCGCCCAGAATCTGGGCAGGAAGCGCAACAGACCATTGCGCGTTTGCAGGCAATGAATATTCCGGCGCAGTTGCTGGTGCTCACAGACCTTAAAAAAGGTTCGGCCATGGCGCACAGAGCCAGAGAGGCCCGCTATGCACGCCTGATAGCCGCCTGTCAGGAATATGGGTGTACGGACCTTTTGTTGGGCCATCAGGCGGACGATCTGGCTGAAACAGTCTGGATGCGCCAAAATTCCAGCAGTGGGCCGGAAGGGCTGGCGGGCATGGGTTGGATAACTGTGCGGCCGGATATACGGCTTATTCGCCCCTTGCTCGGGTTTTCTCGGCTGGCATTGCGCAATACCTTACGACAAGCGTGTGTTGAATGGGTGGATGATCCTTCCAATCAGGATCAGCGGGCGGAGCGTGTGCGTTTGCGTTTGCGTTTTCTGCTGCAAGAAAACGATCAACGTGCGCATTTCTGGAAATTGGGCATGCAATCCGGCCAGCTTCGGATGTGCAAGGAGCGCGAACGCGCCGCACAGCTTGCCCAGCATGCTGTGATGTGCCCGGAAGGTTGGGCTATGTTGGGGTCAGAATTGCCAGATGTTGATGTGCTTGCGGCTCTTATCCGCAGTGTAGGCGGGGCTGAATATCCACCAGCTCAATCTGCTGTAGTGCGCTTGAAAGATATGGCAACAGAAGCCACGTTGGCTGGAACACGGTTTATCTATCATAAACAGCAATGGATGCTCATGCGGGAAGAAGCTGCAATGGCTCCTGCGCAGCAAGCGGAAAATGGCACCGTATGGGATAACCGGTTTGTATTGTACCTTCCCGTATCAGTTCAAAAAGAGGGGCTGATGATAGCCGGAGCAGGGTATGGGCTGGCACGCAAAATCCGTAATGGGCAACAAGCAAAGTTTTGTGCTGTGTTGCCTGCATTATGGCGTGCGGGCAAACGCGTTGCTGTGCCGCATCTGGGCTGGGTAGCAGAAAATGAGCCGGATTTGCATGGGGCAGAGTTCATTTTCCGCCCGACAGTTTCGGTTAGCAGCAGCAACGTGTATGGTGCAATTGCACAAGATTCTTAAAATATGTGTCGTTCGCAGACTAGGAATACGTAGGTGACCTCCCATTTAATAAAGGGAGAGGTTGCTTTTTTCTGCGGCAGCCGGTCAGATAAAAACTCTTCCGGCATTCTCGCACTAGGTATGGATATACGGGCAAGATGAACAATTTAGGCCGCAATCTGGCGCTGTGGGTCAGCATTATCCTGCTGCTGCTGTTGCTTGTGAACATGTTCCAGCCGGGGAGCACGCAGCACGCTGCACAGCAACTGGCATATTCGGACTTCATTGCCGATGTGGATACAGGGCATGTTCGGTCTGTTGTGATGCAAAATCATAACATCTCTGGCACGCTAACTGATGGCACGGCATTTGAAACCTATGCGCCGCTTGATCCTTCCCTTGTCACTCGCATGGTGGGCAAAGGGGTAGAGGTTGTGGCCAAACCACAGGAGCAGGAAGGCAGCCCGCTGCTGCGTTATTTCCTGAATTCCTTGCCCATTATTCTGTTGGTGGCCGCATGGCTGTTTATGATGCGGCAGATGCAGGGTGCTGGCGGTCGAGCCATGGGCTTTGGCAAATCTCGCGCCAAGATGCTGACGGAAAAGCACGGTCGCGTCACGTTTGATGATGTGGCTGGGATTGATGAAGCCAAAGGGGAGCTACAGGAAATCGTAGATTTTCTGAAGGACCCGCAAAAGTTCACCCGTTTGGGGGGTAAAATCCCCAAAGGTGTGCTGCTTGTTGGCCCTCCGGGCACCGGTAAAACCCTGTTGGCACGCGCCATTGCTGGTGAAGCCAATGTGCCATTCTTTACTATCTCTGGTTCCGACTTTGTTGAAATGTTCGTAGGTGTTGGCGCATCCCGTGTGCGTGATATGTTCGAACAGGGCAAAAAAGCCGCGCCTTGCATTATCTTCATTGACGAAATTGATGCCGTTGGGCGCCATCGTGGTGCTGGCATGGGTGGCGGTAATGATGAACGCGAGCAGACCCTAAACCAGATGCTGGTTGAGATGGATGGTTTTGAAAGCAATGAGGGTGTTATCCTGATTGCTGCTACCAACCGCCCAGATGTGCTTGATCCGGCATTGCTGCGCCCCGGTCGTTTTGACCGTCAGGTTGTGGTGCCGAACCCGGATGTGTCTGGCCGTGAGAAAATTTTGCGTGTGCATATGCGCAAGGTACCGCTGGCATCTGATGTGGACCCTCGCATTATCGCCCGTGGCACTCCCGGTTTCTCCGGTGCTGATCTTGCCAACTTGGTGAACGAAGCTGCATTGTCTGCCGCACGTTTGGGACGCCGCACTGTTTCTATGCGTGAGTTTGAAGACGCAAAAGACAAGGTGCTGATGGGTGTTGAACGTCGCTCCCTTATTATGAGCGATGATGAAAAGCGCCGCACAGCGTATCATGAAGCAGGACATGCCATTACCGCTGTTCTCGTTCCCGAAAGTGAACCTATCCATAAGGCAACCATTGTTCCGCGTGGCCGCGCATTGGGTATGGTGATGCGTCTGCCAGAAGACGATCGTTTGTCCATGAGCAAGAAAAACGCGTTTGCGCATCTTGTGGTGGCTATGGGTGGCCGTGTTGCGGAAGAAGTTATCTACGGTAAGGATAACGTCTGCAATGGCGCTATGGGTGACATTAAAATGGCAACCCGTGTGGCCCGCAGCATGGTGACTGAATGGGGCATGAGTGACAAGCTGGGCATGATTGCCTACGC